>JAPCJU010000200.1 GCA_027886795.1 Nitrososphaerota archaeon
AAGACGAGATAATGATTCCCATCAAAGGCGAGAGGAACTTCGATAATTCCGGATTTCTGCTCCTCTGCTATCTTGGATCCTCCTAACGCCTGGGCAATTTTTCGTGCAGAATCGGGTTTTTCCGCGATGACTACGATCTTTTCCTTTGATTGAGATATCAAAGAACTACCTTTTCTTCAGAATAGATTGAGACTATTTCGTTAACGACGGATCTTTGAAAAAAAGAAAAAGAATCCAAAATCCAATGCAGCTTGCTTTAACTATGTAGCAGAAACGACTAGCGCGCAAGGAGAAAGAATTCTCTTTGCCATTTGAAATAGCTTGCGCGAATTGCGCCGCGATTCTTTACACGGGATTTGATCTTAGGTCACCCAAAGATGTAATCAGATCCAATGATTACAAGTGCAAATCATGCGGAAAAATCTTGTCGGTCGGAGATTTTTCTGTAGACGTGATGAAAATCTGACATCGCAATTATCAAGGATCGTATCTATTCCTTAGACCATTTAAGATCAGGCATTTCTCGGAAGAAATTACCATTTCCTTTTCGAAGGCATTCTTGGGCTTCGCGAATGCGATGTCCACTCCTTTTATCAGAGCAATCGGAACGCCTTCTCCGGCCTCGCCCATCACCAATTGGGCAGTACTCGCCACCTGATCCGCGATTGCCCGCAATGTCACCTTCAACTTTCTTCCAAAGAGATCCGTCTCTCCTCTCATGTCAACCGTCGGTCTTATTCCGGCGGTCGAAAGAGCTATTCCAATCGTCCCTAAACGCGTCGGAGTTACTCGACTGTCGCTCAATATCACTCCTAAATTGCTGATTTTTTCCGAATTTGATTTCGCGGCCAAGTTTAGAAGACTTTGTCTCAACTTTCTCGCAGTAAGTTCAGGATTTTTTGGATAAAGGACTGCCCATCCTCTTGGCACGTTGCTTCTGTCAATTCCTGCATTGGGGGCAAGCGTCCCTCGAGTAATAGAAACTAGAAATCCCGGGACTCCGCCAAGAATTGTGTCTGATTCTTCGACAACCAATTGAGCCAAGGATGCATCAATTTTGTATCTTTTAGCCAGTGTGAGAGCCTTTTTGGTGGGAGTGACGTCAGCCAACTTCTTTACTCTCCCCTCCGAAATTGAGGCAAACTTCGTAGAAACAACTAGGATATCACCATTTTCTAAGATCGCACGATTTCTCGCCAATGCCAACCAGACACACTCCGCCAGATCGAAAGGCCGCGACTTCACCTCAGTTCTGATCGGAATCACTTGAAGAGAGCCTGTTGATCGCAACAAACAAACATTTCCAAGGCATATCATTTCAACATGTCGTGTCATCAGATTTTGTTTGAAGACTGAAATAACTAGTTGCGTCTTCTTAGAAAGTAAGAATTGTAATATGGCGAGAAGGTCTCATCTCTATGAGTACCACAAGATCAACGGAAAGATAACGGAGTTCTCCGGTTTCGACATGCCATTGTGGTACAAGGGGATTATCGACGAGCACATGGCAGTTAGGACGGCGGCTGGATTATTCGATGTTTCGCATATGGGGAGGATCTGGATAAGGGGAAACGAGGCGACAAAGTACTTGAGCTATCTACTTCCAACGAATCCCTCATCAATAAAGGATAATCGTGCGTTTTATTCTACTATTTGCAATTATCAGGGTGGAATTATTGATGACGTGATTACAAATCGTTTTTCCGAAGATTTGTACATGATGGTAGTGAACGCCGGGAACAGGGATAAGGATCTCCGATGGCTAAAAGAAATCGCGACTAAATTTGATTTAGCTCTGGAAGACTTCTCCGATGAATCAGCTTTGATTGCCCTCCAAGGGCCTCTCTCAATTCAGATTTTGCAGGAAATATGTGACACAGATTTGTCGCAAATTCGGCGATTTGCCTTTCGAGATTGTAAGGTTTCTGGGGAGGGGGCTGTTGTCTCCCGAACTGGTTATACCGGTGAGGATGGTTTCGAAATCACACTTTTTGACACGCCAGTTGATCGACCGCAAAAAGCTTTGAAAATCTGGGAAGAGATTCTTGCGATCGGTTCTAAAAATGGAATTCTTCCCTGCGGGCTCGGGGCAAGGGATTCCCTCAGATTGGAAGCCGGGATGTGTCTGTACGGTCAAGATATTGATGAAACGACGAGTCCGGTCGAGGCGGCACTGGAGAGTGTGATTACGGTCGACGGGAGAGATTTTGTGGGAAAGGAAAAGATAGATGCGCAACTCAAATCAGGTACTGTTAGTAAGCGAGTCGCATTCTCAATGATCGAACCAGGAATTCCGAGGCATGGATACAACGTAATGTTCGCCGGTCAGAAAATTGGGCAAGTCACGTCGGGAACATTTTCACCCGTGTTAAGAAACGGAATTGGTATGGGTTACGTGCCTTCTCAGATTTCGGGGCTAGGGCAAAGAATTTCGATATTGATGCGAGATGCCGAAAAATATTCGGAAATCACCCAAACTCCGTTCTACGATTCGAAAAAATTTGGATACAAGCGAGAAATTTCCGTTTCGGCTCAGAAATGACAAATTTTTCGGAAATTCCTTCAAACACAGTTCAGTTTTTATTTCGAGCAGTTTGCTTTGTAAAATGTTGAGCTGAGAGAATGAATGGTTGAAACGCC
>JAPCJU010000201.1 GCA_027886795.1 Nitrososphaerota archaeon
ACCGATCAAAGGATAGATCAGAATAGCAAATTGGAGATAAAGACCCGTTGGCGAATTTAGTTTGGCAAGTGGCCGGTCTGGCCTTGACCATTCCTCGGTTAAGCTCTCAAAAGAACGAAAGGAATTTTTCAGAAAAATGGGATCTATTTTACAGTTGTGATTAACGAACTAAGCTTATGAAAGCTATCGTATTCAAGCCGATGGGCCTGGCCGCGATGGCAGACGACCAACGACGATGTATTTAGGGCATTAACAGGCATTTTCATGTCTTTACGGCAGAGTACCCTCCATCCACCGGTATCACGGCACCAGTGACAAAAGAACTTGCATCCGACAGTAGGTACATTGCCATGCTAGCCACTTCTTCAGGTTCTCCTATCCTGCCCATTGCGTGACCTCCACTTTGATCTCCAATTGAGGGATTTTCAGCAAGAAACTTCTCCAAGAGCGGAGTTCTAATCGCGCCGGGAAGAATACAGTTGGCTCTTATCCTGTCTTTCGCAAAGTCAAGTGCGATTGACCTCGTCAGTGCTATGACGCCTCCCTTTGACGCGATGTATGCCGCTTCGTTATGAATTGCGAGAACACCATCCACGCTCGAAGTACAAACAATCGAGCCGCCACCAGCCCTCTTCATCTCCGGAATTGAGGCCTTGCACATGAGATACATTCCTTTCAGATTGATAGAGAGTACTCTTTCCCAGAGTTCCTCCGAAGTGTCTTCGACGGTCCCCGTCGGGTTGATGCCAGCGTTGCTGAATAGACAGTCCAATCTTCCAAACTTTTCTACAGACGCCCTAACACACGCTTCTGTATCTCTTGAGTTAGAAACGTCCGTTTTTTCAAAAATTGCTTCCCCAAGTCTAGATGCTTTGATTCTACCAACTGTTTCGATGGCACCCTTTTCATCGATGTCGGCGACAATCACTTTCGCGCCGTATTTCGCAAACATAACAGCAGCAGATCTGCCTATCCCGGAGGCAGCACCGGTCACGATTACGACTTTGGAATCCAGCATCAGCATTTTCTCCTTCTTCGCACTCTTAAGATTCGTGGACTCGCGTGGACAAATCCATTCAACTTCCTAGGCGGTGAAGGGTCCATGCTTGCAAGGGAGACGGTCACGTTTAGGTGATCTGGCGGGACCTCTCGGCTAGGACAGGGCAATTCGGTCTACCTTCAGAAAAATCTCCCCAATTTCGAAACATAGTTATAATCGCGATCTTCCCCGTACTGAAAGGGAATCAAGATTACGAAAATTTCCTCAATATTTCCAAATCTTTTCAAAATTCCGAGAGCAATGTCTTATGGCGAAACACCTCTTATCATAGCTGGAAGTATGCTTCACATTTCGGACGTCCAAATGCTTCCGGTTGAAGGAGGACAATCAGCTCACTACCACGAAAAAACGAAAATCAAATTGTACGCTGCCGTCGGAGGATATTCAGTTCTTGACAAGATTCTGGTCACAGATCCGAAGGATTACCAAAGGCTTCTCTGGAAACCATGCAAAGAAATTGTCGCGTGGATTGGTTCCGCAAATTTTGACGACGAACTAGATTCATTGTTTCGAGTTTTTGATGTAACCCGCTTTGGGGATGCCAGCGTTGACCTCTCGGAAGACACACACACGATAGTTACATTGCATGAATTTGTCGACCTATTGCGTAATGGCATAATCGCTTCAAGCGCGACGGCGCAAGAAATATCAACTAGGAAAGTATCCGTTCCGAAGGATACTCCGATTATCGAAGCAATTAAGATCATGTTTCAGAAGAGGATTAGGAGACTCTTCGTCGACGATATCGATAGGGAGAACGAATTCATATCTAGCAGAAAAATAATTGCATACTTGTTTTCTCCCGATCGTCTCTTGTTTGTCAAGGAGCATCCAGAGAGATGGCTCGAAGGTGAAATCAAGGATGTTGAATTGGTTAGAGCGGAAGTTGTTTCTGACACTGTTTCGCTGAACAAATTATCGAGACTTCTGGGAAATGATGTTGAGGCGTGCCTCCTAACTGAAAAAAGCGGAGAAGTGATTACACGATGGGATTTGATAATGAAAACATGGAAAAAGACGGGGTTTAGAATCAATGAGGAAAATATCGGAAAGAATTCGCTAAGTAGTCAACTAAAGACTTTAGATTCTTAATCCAAGAACTTTAATCGCTCGAACGATTCCACCAGACATTGCTCCCGATCGAAGAAGAGTGGCTGAATTTGATAATATTCTGGGATTCCAAGTACCAGTCTGTAACTCATATCTTTAATCTTACTTTTTCTCACTAATCCCCGATTCACAAAGTCCTAAAGTGGCCCGACTTTAGAGGCGTACTAGAAAAAATCGTGAAACTATTCAGCCTCAAAAGGCGGCGAGCAGGGCAGATTTCAGATAACCTTCCAAAGAATATCGGTCTCTCCCTTCCAGCGAATATTTTTGATTACGAGTTTCTAATTTGTGGTAAGAATGTTCCCTACACCCAAAACCAAATCGTCAATCTATTCATTGAACACGGCGCCATGCTTCTGACTCTTGACAGCAGCATTAACGCGTCCGAAAACAAGTCCGTTATGACCATTTGTTGCAATCTCG
>JAPCJU010000202.1 GCA_027886795.1 Nitrososphaerota archaeon
GAATATACCAAGCTAACAGGGAGATGAGATCTAGTAAATTTTGATCCGATTCCCTTAACGTGCTGCGACAGCCTCCTCGTAAGATCTATCGTATATCCGGTGTAGAGATAATCTCCTCTGCAATTCAACATGTATACGTAGTGCCGCGTCAGCATGTTAACGGATCTCCGGTGGACTCGTGCCTTTTCAGGAGGAGCTCTTAAGAGCATCGAGGAGAATTAAAACCTTGGAGGGCTAACTCATAGTTTGTCGCAAGTTCAAGACAAATCAAGAATCGTTAACGCGGCAGATTTGGTTCGCCGGGGTGCAACTCTTCTTCAAGAAGCGTGTCCTAGAGACGGCGCAGTTCAGATTCGTTACAAGGGCAAAGTCTACTGCACTAAAGAGGATAATTTGGATTCGATTCTAAACCCTACGGAGCCCCAGGAGGCATCGCCTACTTCTGGTGTAAGTGATAATTCAAAAAAAGATAATTCTGTCCTTGCAACTCCACAGCTTTCACAAAGCACAGATTCGCTGAGAAAACTTTTGGAGGAGAAACTAGGCAACGTCTCAAAGCAGTTAGATACAACGACCGATCTAGAGGAACAGACTCGCCTTTTAGATCTGATTTCAAAATACATCGAGACACTTGAAAGGTTGAAGAAATCCGCATCGTAATTCCAAAATCTGACCTACTTTGACCTCAGAAAATGATGAAAAGAAAAACGAGGCCTTAGTGTGTTTAGCTTGCGGGATTGAAATAACTGACCCAAAGCCGGATAACAAAATGGGGGATGAGTTCATTTGCAATAATTGTCGAGAGCAGATGATGACATCCCTGGAGGAGGCTTGGAAGAAACATTCAGCATTTCTGGATGCTGCGCTTAACTAGCTCCGAAGACTCAACGGAATTTTCGTGCTCTCAATGAAATTCACATGGTTGGGTAAAACAATTAAAAATTCAACCGGACAATAAGTTTCCCTGTGAGTAAGTTTGGTCGAAGTTGGTCAGAAAGCACCTAATGTGGAACTGGTAGATACTGAAAAGATTCCCGTAAAGATTTCGAGTTTCATGGGAAAGCCCACTGTAATCCTGTTTTACCCGGGAGCGTTTACGGGAACTTGCACGAAAGAGATGTGCGCTATGAGAGATAATTTGCCCCAATACAATAAACTGGATGTGAATGTCGTTGGAATTAGCGTTGACGGCCCCTTTGCGAATAAGGCCTTCAAGAACGCCAATAACATTAACTTCCCCCTCCTGAGCGATTTCAATCGAGACGCTGTCAAAGCATATGGCAACTACCACGAGAACTTTTCGGGAATAAAGGGATACACCGCTTCAAAACGGGCGGTATATGTCCTCGATAAGAACATGAATGTACGATTCAAGTGGGTCTCAGAAAATCCGGGAGTAGAACCTGACTATCAGACGATCGCAAGAGAAGCCGAGAAAGCGAAAGCTATGTAGCGTCTTTAATGGCATTCCGGACTGTTGAATTCGAGTCAAAGAAGCAATTGAGCGCACAGAAAAAATCCAGAGGTGGAAGC
The DNA here is from genome assembly GCA_027886795.1 of Nitrososphaerota archaeon. GTDB lineage: Archaea > Thermoproteota > Nitrososphaeria > Nitrososphaerales > CADDZS01 > DATLTL01. The sequence goes on from JAPCJU010000202.1 coordinate 1,534, forward strand.
ATAGTCTTTGATCTATTCCACACGCTCGTCGATCCTGACGAGCTAGCTCCACGCGATTTCCAGAGAACGAAAAAGATAGCGGAGCTTTTCCGTCTTGATGCCGGATCGTTCGACAAGTATTGGAATGACCTATCTTCCGCTAGGAATACGAGCAAGTCGAAGAAATCGATTAATCTCATTGAGGATTTTGTTGTCAAGAACACCGGGCGACCTCCTACGAAGGGAGATCTTCTCGTAGCCGATACAATACTGGGGAGGTACCACGACCGCTCGCTGCAGGATCCTAAATCAGATGTCGTATCCGCGCTCCACAACCTAAAGTTCAAAGGACTAAGATTGGGCGTACTTTGCAACACAGACGAAAGGCAGGTCGCAATGTGGTTCAGATCTCCCCTGTCAGGTTTGTTTGACGCGGCATGTTTTTCTTTCGAAATCGGCTACCAGACTCCGGCGAGGGAAGCTTATTCGACCGTATTGGAAAAGTTGGGAGTACCCGCCAACGCTTCAATCTATGTTGGAGATGATGGGGCAGTTCTCAAGGGAGCCAAGGATGCCGGTTTTGCTCAGGTCGTCTTCATGGAGGGATTTGTCTCGCGAGACGGCACTAAAACTAACGATGAAATTAGAAATATTGAAACTGTTGCGGACAAGACCGTTCAGAGGATTTCCGAGCTAGAGGAAATGGTCTGATTCGTCACAAATTATTCAAACTGCTGATAGCTAGATTTTTTTAGGAAAAAAGCAACAGGAAGAGGGATCTAAGTACCCTCTTCCCATCCTGTCAGATACTTCGTTTGTTCCTTTGATAACTTGTCAATTCTAATCCCCATGCTATCCAGTTTCAGTCTCGCCACTTCCTCATCCTGGGATCGCGGAATCTCGTAGACGTTCGGCTCAAGGTTCTTTCCCTCATTCGCGAGCCGCAAAATCGACATGAACTGATTTGCAAAACTCATATCCATGACTTCACTCGGATGCCCCTCAGCAGCTACCAAGTTCA
>JAPCJU010000203.1 GCA_027886795.1 Nitrososphaerota archaeon
AACCAGGGACCGAGTGTACGGCATAGGGTCGGTAGATGACAAGGGAGGAACGGCTGCTATGATCATGGCTGCGAAAGCGATTTCCGATTCAAAGACCGAGGTCGAGGGCAACATAGTTCTGAGTGCTGTCCCGGGTCACCTGGAAGGAGGTTCCGGAGTTCGAGCCCTCATAGAAAGCGGGTTTAGAGCTGACGCCGGCGTTGTCTGTGAACCTACGACGATGAAAATCATAACATGCCACATGGCCTCGCTTTACTTCGAGATTGTTACAAGGGGGGTTCCGGCGCTCGATACTTACAAACAGAATGGTGTGAACGCCATTCTTCACATGGTACGAATAATCGAACGGCTGCAAGAATTGGAGAAAATGTATCAGAGGAAATACAAGCATCCCATTTTAGGAGTTCCCCTTGTAAACATCGGCAAGATTGACGGAGGATTTAGGCATAACATAGTTCCAGACGTTTGTACTCTGGCTTTTTCAATCAGATATCTCCCTGGGCAAACGACGGAGGAAATTAAGAAAGAAATTCAGGCGATATTTGCTGATCTCAAAAGAGAGGAAATTCCACAATTGAACGCGTCCATTTCTTATCTGAAGGGGTGGTACGATTGGCCGCGTCTTCCTCTGGAGATTCCTCAACGAAGCGAACTTGTCATCTCAGTCGTAGAAGCTTATGAGAAAACAATGGGTTCAAAGCCTGTTGTAACTGGCGAAAAATATTGGACTGACGCTTCCATTTTTACAGCGGCAAATATTCCTTCCATAGTATTTGGCCCGGGCAATGACGAATGTTATTGGGTCGATGAATTCATGGAAAGGGATCAGCTATTCAACGCTGCAAAAACCTATGCATTATTGATGCTCGACTTGGGATCGAAATCCCCTTCCGAACTTCGATCAGGCCTTAAATCGAAAGCCCGTTAGCACTACTTTCTTCTCGATTCATAGCCTACGTCGCACAATTCAACCAATATGTTGGATGTAAATTTTGGGTGACAGAAATTGACTGGATGACCCAAGACTCCGATCACGGACTTTGGGTAGAGCATTTCAACTCCCAATCTTTTCATTTCCTTCGAAACCTCATCGAGATCTGAATCTACTGAAAATGCGATGTGGTGGATTGCGTTTCTTCCTTGCTTTTCCAGGAATTTCGCGACTGTTCCATTTTTGTCCTTTGGCTCCATGAGCTCTAGAATGCAGTTACCAGTATTGATCAGTCCCATTTTGAGTCCTAATTCTTTCGAATCTACAATATCTGCCCCGCCCAGTCCAAATTTTATTTTGAAGTCGGATAAAGTTGCGTCAAGATCCGTAACGGCGATTCCCACGTGGTTTAAGCCGGTAATTTTGAACAATTGTGGAACTAACTCGATCTATGACGAGGAAAGAAATAGATTATTTTCATAAGATCACTTTTGTTGCTCTCAGCGTTTGCAAATCATCGGATTGTAATCCGACCTCATTCAGGACAAGATCTGTGTGTTCCCCGAGCAGAGGTGGAGAATTTTGGCTTACAACCGGTTTCCCGTTGATGTTCAGCGGAAGACGGATTGATCGGAACTTATTTTGTGGGTCAGAATTGTGTACTGGTACCGCAGAAACCAGCTTCAAGGCGGCTGTTTGCTCATCGCTTAAAACGTCTGCCAAGGTGTTAACTGCTCCACAGGGAACTCCCTCGCTGTCAAAGATCTCAAGCCATTCCTTCGCATCTTTTTCTTGAAGCTTCTTGTTGATTAATTCGGTCAAAACTTCTTGATTTTTCACCCGGTCACTGTTCATCCGAAATCTAGTATCTGATGTAAGGTGGGGCATCCCAATCGTCCTTGCAAATCGCTGCCACATTTCCTCGCTCCCAGCTCCAGCGATTGTAATGAAGGAATCCCGGCACCTGAAAGCTTGGTAGGGGGCGAACGTGGGACTGGCAGAGCCCATTCGATGTGGAACCTCGCCAGATGCAAAGTAATCACACGCGAGTATCGAGAGCAAAGAGATCGAGCTCTCATACAATGACGTGTCTAATTCAGTAGCTTTTCCCTGCGAATTTCCTCTTTCGTAGCAGGCTGACAAAATCCCAATTGCGGACACAAAGCCCGCTGCAAAATCCGTGATCGGGATTCCAACCTTGACGGGGCCCGAATCTTTTTCACCAGTCAAATCCATGATTCCTGTCACACTTTGGAGAATCAGATCAAACCCCTTTTTTTCTCTGCTAGGACCTTGCTCCCCGAAACCCGAGATGCTGGAATAGATGATGTTGGGGTTTGCTTCTTTGCATTTCTCGTAGCCCAGTCCAAGAGAATCCATGGTACCCGGACTAAAATTTTCAATGACGGCATCAAACGTGGGAACCAGCTTCTCGAGAAATATTCGTCGCCCTTCGCCACTCTTCAGGTTTAGGGCAAGACTTTCCTTCCCTCGGTTTAAGCTGAGAAATAGTGTACTTTCTCCTTGAAAGAAACTCGGCCCGGCTTTCCTGTACGGGTCGCCGCCC
>JAPCJU010000204.1 GCA_027886795.1 Nitrososphaerota archaeon
AATGCAAGGATAAACACGGCCAGAAACAGAATACCGAGAACGACCGACATTATCTTCTCGAACAAGTGAATGAAATCGTGGCCGTATATTCCAATTAATACCTGCACAACGACGAGCAAGGCGGCAGCTAGGTAGTAGTTGAACGAGCTATCAATTGCCTGAATCGCAAGGGTCCCCAAAATGGTGTTTACTGTGAACCAACCAACAGTGCTTATCCAGTTTGCCAGCCCAAGAGGATAATTCCCCCTCCTTCCAAAAGAGCTACGAGAGCTGAACATTTGGGGTAAACCGAGCTTCGGCCCCATCGATGCGGATAAGCCAACCAAAAATCCTCCCAATACATTTCCAAGAATCAACACCGGAATTGCTTGAAGAAAACTCATTCCGAAAACTTGGACGACAAGTACTCCGATGACATAATCAGCGATAGTTAGATTTGCTGCAAACCATAAAGTGAATGACCTTCCGGCAGACCCGTGTCGTTTTTCTGGAGGGATGTGCTCGATCCCTATTGTTTCGACTCTAGTGACGTTTTCAGCAACTTCCGCCATTCATTGACTGACCTTTTTCAAATATTTTAGAGCGGAGCCTTACTCCAGTCTAGAGATTCGTTTTGCGTACGCTTCAGTTACACTGAGAAAATCATCGATGTCGGTTCTTTCATGAGCAGTTGATATTGCTCCTACGTGCGCCGGAAGATAAAAGATTCCGTTCCTTGCGATCATGGAAAAGTAGTAATGCTTCGCGGCAGCTTTGTTGGAAGCGTTGACATCCGCGGGTGAGGAGATGCTTTCTTGATTCTCTGACAGAAAATGAGTGGCAAACAGCGATCCTCTGCCGGTTGACTTTGCCCTAATTCCATTTTCCGAAAAAATAGCATCGACCTTACTTCGAACGGTCTCGCCAAGTTTGTCTATTTTTCTGTAGATTGTCTTGCGGTTGCGCATCAGATGGCTTAACGTCGCTATTCCGGCCCTCATGCAAAGGGCATTCTCCGAAAATGTCCCGCCCCCGATCCAGCACCTATGTGTTTTTGATTTGTTGGCGACATCAGCCAACTCCATAATGTCTGCTCGTCCTGCGACGGCTGACACTGGAAGCCCGCCTCCCAATATCTTGCCGAGGGTACAGAGGTCTGGCTTTATTCCATAATATTCTTGCGCTCCGCCAAGGCTAACCCTGAATCCGGTGATAATCTCCTCGAAAATCAGAATTGCGCCCACTTCAATGCATTTAGTCCTAAGGTATTCCAAGTATTCCTTGTTTGCAGGAATTACTCCACCTGCCCCAATTATTGGCTCGACTATCACTCCAGCAATATCTCCGGAATCCTCTTCGAAGACTTGTTTCGTCACTTCAATATCATTGAATTTTGCGAGTTTGACAAACTTGTCATCATCTCCAACGAGACCCGCGCTTTCTGGAACGTCATAGGGAGGACTGACCCCAACGGAAAGTGCGGAGTTATATCCGTGCCATCCGCCCGCCATTTTGATGATCTTCCGACGATTCGTGAATGCTCTTGCGAGCCTCACCGCGTACATCGTCGCTTCTGCGCCGGTCGTACAGAATCTAACTGATTCTGCGGAAGGCACCACCTTGTTTACGAGTTCTGCGAGATCAACCGCGTATCTGTTAGCGCTTCCAAAAAGTAATCCATTCGAGGACTGGGAGCCGATCGCTTTTACGGCCACCTCGGGCGAATGGCCAAGAATTAGAGCGGTGTGTCCCATCCAATAATCTACGTAACGGTTTCCGTCAACATCCCAGATGTACTTACCCTTCGCCTTCGCGGCATAAAACGGGTACGGCTCAAAAAAACGTGCATTGTGGCTCTGCCCGCCGGGCATTAGTCTCTTTGCATGTTCGTACATTTTGAGAGAGCTTTTTGTTCTCTCTTTGTACCTGCTAACATCAGAAGCAAAAACTGATTCCTGATTTGGTTTGAGTTTCACTGCCTGCAAAGAAATTTGACGCCTACTTCCAGTCAGGTTTTCATAATATTATGCATTCTTGCTTGCTGTTGAACAATGGATTCTGTAGCTGATCGATAACAGTTCCTAGATTTCGAAGTCCGGGATCAGATTTTTCTTTTCGTAAACTTGTTGCGGTCTGCGATGACAACCAGGGTCTTTGGGAAACTAATGGTGGAATCCGAAATCTCAGATCCTGGGACCACGAACACCACGACTGAACTATCAAGGGAAAAGTCCGCGTCTTTCGTGTTTCCTTTGAACTGCATTCTGAACTGTGTGGGCAGGGGTCTTGTAACTGAATCTGGTTCCGAAGCAAGTCTGATGTTCTTGTCTCTACGCTCAAACCAACGGACGATGTCGTTCGAGACTTCCTTGGGGACACTTCCCAGTTGAATTTTTCTGTGTGATCTATTGTAATCTTCGAGAAGGAACTTTGAGCACTCCTTTGTTAGCTTGTCAACATATTCAAACGATTTTTGAACCAATTCTTTTCCGGTAAGAGGATCAGTCATTTGTTATGA
>JAPCJU010000205.1 GCA_027886795.1 Nitrososphaerota archaeon
GGTCGGAGGTTTAGCTGGCATACTGCCCGCGTGGAGGGCTTCGAGGATGAACCCCGTTGATGCGCTTCGTTCCTCCTAGAGCTTCCCTTCCAAAAAATCTCAACGGAAAATTTCAACAAACAAATTAGATTGCCTCTCTCCCGGCGATGGTGAACTATAGTTTGAGTACTAATTTCACGCCGAAAGTTCTGCCCGTGAGGAAAAGTATCTTCGTATTGTCTCTTTCGTTGTTGACCTTGGTCGCTTTGTCCGCTTTCGTCCCGCCTGTGGTTTCTGTAAACGCTTTTTCTGCTGCCCCGATTTGTGGTATGACCTTAACCAAATCGCTCACGCTGACCCGCAACTTGGGCCCTTGTCCCGCGAACGGCATCAACATATTTGGTAGCACCCTCACCTTGAACTGTAATGGGTTCAAGATAATTAGTTCCGGATCAGGCATCGGTGTAAATTTCGCTGCCAAAGGATCTCTCTTTCACGTTATTGTAAAAAACTGCATCATCACCGGGTTTGGGATTGGTATTTCAACGGGTCAGTGCAATCAGCTCACTAGTTCATGCTTTGCTAACTCGATTATGAACAATCGAGTTTTGAAAAGCAAAGGAGATGGTTTTCTCTTCGTTCCCCATTTTCAAAATAACTTTGTTACTGGCAACTCGGCAAAGAATAATGGGGGCTTTGGTTTTGACGATACAAGTACTGGTCATGGAACAGCCGGAACGGCAAACTCTTATTCGAGCAATCATTGTACGGGCAATAGTGCAGGCCCATCAAGCCCAGCGGGCTTGTGCTAGAAACTGAACTCGCCTACGTTGGCTAGTAAAGAAATCGTGAATCAAAAGCCGAAAGAATTGTTAACACCTTATCCGCGTCAAGACTAGCTCAGGAAATTCTCGATTGTTTTCTTGAAAATATCAACTGAACAGTAAACTTTAGCGAGCTCGACTTTCTCGTCTTTCGTGTGCGCCTCATCCACTCTTCCAGGACCGATGACCACTGAAGGTATCCCTCCTCTTTGCGACAAGAACGCCGCGTCAGTCCAAAAGGGCATCCCGGCGATCTTCGTGTCTCCCAGAACTTGACTAGTTGCCGTCAGCAAAGTTTGCGCAATTAGTTCCGTAGCTTTCGTTTCGAGTGGCAATCTCTCGAAGGTTTTTGATATCTTGTATCTGAAGGAGCGTTGGGCATCATCGGACTCGAAGGATCTTATTTTCTCTATCTGGGATTTGAGTTCCCTTACCAGGGATTCCGCCGATTCTCCTGGTATCGTTCTTCGTTCTACGCCCAACTTGCAGTAATCTGGAACCACATTCCAGGCCAAAGAACCTCCCTCGATTATCGAGTTGTGGATCGTCGGCGAGCCCGCGAGCCGATGCTTCTTGCGCTGAAGGCTAGTTCTCAGATCTCCGTTCAAGCTGACCGCAAGTTTGCCGGCTTTCTCGATTGCATCCACACCTAATTCAGGAACACCGCCGTGAGCAGGTTTTCCAAAAATCTCAACGAGAAACCGGGTGATTCCCTTGTGTGCGAGTCCCAGCGAGAGGTCAGTAGGTTCGCAAACTATCGCCGCATCTGCCGTGTATTTTTCCACCAGCTTCGCTGTACCTTCACTCAGGTATTCTTCCCCGACGACGAAAGTCAGGAGGAGTTCTCCTACCTGGTCTTTCGGATCTTCCTCAAGGAGCTGAGCTCCAGAAGTAATCGTCGCTGCGATTCCGCCCTTGGTGTCGGCAGAACCTCTGCCATATAGAAATCCATTCTTGACAACTGGTTTTAGAGGATCTATCGACATTCCAGTAACTGGAACCGTGTCCATGTGGCAGTTGAACATTAAACTCCGGGATGATTTTGTTTTGCGACTAAAACGCAATTTGGCGATCACGTTTTGTCTTCTCGATTCAACTTCTTGCGTCTCCACTACAAATCCTAGTTTCGAAAGGGTCTCGCGGATGAATTCAGAGATTTCAAATTCACCCTTGGACTCTGAACTTGTCCCAGGGTTGACGCTGTTGATCGCGACAAGATCTGCCAGTAGCATCCTTGAAAATTCCTTCGGCTCCATTTATTCCCGTTAGGAAATCCGTGGGTATTTTAGATTCTTCATCGAATATTTGCTGCGGTTTAGGCGGTGGAGTTTGTCTGGTTATTCTGAACAGGAAGATATTGCAATTTGATCAGGCGGAAAAAGTAAGACTAACCTCATAGTCTGTGCATCAACGAAGGAGTACCTGGCTGTAGTTCAAATATAGGAGAAGCCATTCCTTCATAAAGAAAAAGTACTTTCTTTCTTCATACTACCTATAGTATCGCATGTGATATCGTGCGCCGTTTCGGCCTCTTTTTGAAGAGAAACAATCGCGTGCTGCTGGTGTAAAAGCCTGGCAGGCTACGAGCGATGAAAAGAACTACTAAAATAACAGTACTGCGCAATCAGACC
>JAPCJU010000206.1 GCA_027886795.1 Nitrososphaerota archaeon
CGAATTCAAGCTAAATGATTTAGCAGAATTATGCGGTTGGATAATCTCTGAGGGGCATCTGGGAGGCACTCCTGAAAGGTTCTATCAGAATGGGAACCATCGAGGGTCAGACTACAGAGTCCAAATTACTCAAGAGTTCGGATGCGGGAATTCCCGTGGAAACCTGTTTCGAGAAGAAATAGAAAAATTGCTGCAAAGAATGAATTTAAGATACAAGAAATATCGAATCGGATTCAGAATCGCAAATCCTGCCCTGCATCGTTTTTGCGTAGATCAAATTGGCAAGGGAGCTCGGAATAAGCAAATCCCTCGAATGTTACTCGAGTCTTCCCTTGGGGTGAAGCAGAGATTGATGCTTGCGCTCATTAAAGGAGATGGATCGCTGCGTGACCCACGATATACAACTGCTAGTGAGACCTTAGCCAACCAATTTTGCTCGCTGATTGCTCAGTTAGGTTATCGTCCAAGGAAGTTAACCGACAAAACCGAAAATACGATTTACAGAATAGTGTGGTACAACGGTTCAGTCGGATTAACAGAGTCGGGGAACGAGAGGGCCAAATGGATTTCGAAGGAAAAGTTTGGCGGAAAAGTTTACTGCGTTACTACAAAAAAGAATCATACAGTTTTTGCTGGCCGCAACGGCATTTTCGCGCCAGTTGGACAGAGTTATGGCGTACTTGGTTTCGAAAGTTTTGCACTCTACTGCCTGCCGGCAGCAGAAGCTGTCGCTGCCTTGGGACGTCTTGCGATCACAAAAACAATTGAAAAATGCAGAGAGCTGGGAATCGACGTGGTATATTCAGATACCGACAGCCTATTCTTGCAAGCTCCTTCCCAATCTCAGATCAACGTTGTATCGGACTGGACCATGAAAAATCTGGGGATTGAGCTAGACGTTGACAAGACATATCGGTACGTTGCAATGAGTTCCAGGAAGAAAAATTATTTCGGTGTCCTGGATGACGGTACGGTCGACATAAAGGGACTTACAGGCAAGAAATCCCAAACTCCCCAGTTCATCAAGGACTCATTCGAATACACTGTCGTCGTCCTAAGCAGGATCAAGACGCAGGACGACTTTGAAAAGGCAAGAGAAGATATCAAGACAAGACTCACGAGCGACTACGCCCGCCTAAAAAATCGCCAGATTCGCCTGGATGATCTTGCATTCAACGTGATGATCGGAAAGGATATTTCTGGATACAAAGATTCTATTCCACAGCACGTCAGGGCAGCTCAGCTTCTCCAAAAATCCGGTAAAGACATCAGGGCAGGAGACATCATTTCCTTCGTAAAGACGATCAGCGGAGATGGGGCAAAACCGACGAAACTCGCTAAAGCTACGGAAATTGACGCAGACAAGTACATTGAGTACATGCGCAGTACATTCGACCAGATACTAGGCTCTCTCGGCTACGATTTCGACGAGATTTTGGGTGCGACGAAACTTGAAGACTTTTTCTGGTCTCCGGGCAAATGATGAGGAGCTCGGAACTCAAGATCGAAATCACCACGCCCGTTTAAGTTAGTTGGCGCTCATCGGGCTATTGTCTTCACCGCCCCTGTAAATATTTGCTCATCCGCAACATAATTATATTTACCAATCCCCAGAGGTTAAACCTAAATCGTTAAGGATTGGATTTTGGAATCGGGCTGGATAACTAGGGGAGATTAAGCGATCGAAAATGGTCAGCATAGAAACAACCTGCACGCTGGAAAACTTTCGACGCTTTCTAGTTCAGAGTACTTGCATGTCCTTCATTCCCGACGGCTATTTCCGAGATCCTGAAGTCTTCCCTGAGAAGGAGGGGGACACGGGCTCGATCTACATAGAAGCTGCTGACAAGGTCAGTCTGAAAAAAATTCGGGATATTACTTTTGTAAATGCTCGAGACATACTCGGAATAATTTACGTCAGCAAGAGCGGCAATACGAGTCTAAAATGGAGGGAGAGCAGGGGTGATCTTGGAAGACTGACCGGAGAAGCGTCCACGAACAGCCTCGTGAATCTTTTCTCTGCAAGGGTACTTTCCAAAGATTACACTGATCAACTGCTTGCAAAAATTGATTCTGGTCAAGAAGGTTCCACGGAACAGTCTGAACCGCAGATTACTTCTCAGACGGACTCTGGGGAAGAACTAGAAGGCACATTAAACGTTGAAGGTGATGTATGAATGGAAAGAGTAGGATCGAGTGCGGGAAACAATTCTGTCAAGGTAAAGGTCTTCGAAATTACGAGCATGACCGATGCCGATACTGGAAAGCCCGGAAAGAACATCAAATTAGTTCAAGTCAAACAGCAAAGACCTCAGCAGCAGTTTCTGGGACCCTTCGGCGGGACCGAGGATGCGAACGTGATCAAAAGCATCATGGGTCA
>JAPCJU010000207.1 GCA_027886795.1 Nitrososphaerota archaeon
AGTCATCCAAGAAATTCAGAAAGGAGTTTCGCTTAGCTTGATTTTTGACACGAGCGCCTTAATTCAGTCGATTCGAAGACAAAATGGATTTGAGGAAGGCTCTATCTCCGTCATCACGCTGATCGAGATTCTTCGAGGGATAGAGGATCAGCAAAAACGCGGGAAGACGATTGCTCTCATCAAAGACGCTTTCGACATCTTGGACGTGAACGAAGAAGTAGTGCAATCTTACGTCAAATTATACTTTGAATTAAAGAAAAAGGGCGAGCTCGCTTCTGATGCTGACGAGCTAATTGCTGCAACCGCCCACTCGAAGGGAGAGACGCTGGTCACAACGGACAAAGACTTTCTAAAATTTGAACCTTTTATCAAGGTAAAACTATTAGCAGCGAAATAGATATCATTTCAGAAATACCTCGGTTAGAATTTCTTGGTATTGAAAGGATTTGCAATCACCAGCTGGGTCTGGTCATCTGACTTCAGATCTAACGATTTCGAGGCTTTCAGAAAAGCAAGCGAATTTGGTTTTGATGCTATTGAAATTCTGACCATGGACGGCGTACTTGACAGCGCCGAGATCAGGAATGTTCTCAATTCAACTTCTCCTCGACTGTCGCCAATCATTACCGGAGCCGGATCGTCTCAGACAGATTTGACTTCGGACGATGTTACAATTACGAAAAATGGATCAGAATATGTAAAACGTCTCGTCAAGGTCTGCCGAGAACTCAACGGCTCGCTGGTCTGCGGCCCTTTATCCGCTCCAGTGGGAATTTTGCAGTATTTGTCGGCAGCGGAAAGGGAAAAGATTCTACAACGAGTGGTACTTTCTTTCAAAGATCTCGGGAAGTATGCTCAAGATTTTGGTGTTTCGATCGCGATCGAACCCCTCTGCCGTTACGATACCCATCTGATCAACACCACAGCGCAGGCAACTGATCTTGTCGATAAGATCGATCGGGATAATGTCGGCTTACTGCTGGACACGTTTCACTTGAACATTGAAGAAAAATCAATCAAGGATGCTATCTTGAAAGCTGGAGAAAGGCTTATCCATTTCCACGCCTGCGAAAATGATCGAGGGACTCCCGGATCGGGACAAATTAATTGGGACGAAGTATCCGATGTCCTTCGCACCTCTGGATACGACGGCTGGATCTCGATAGAGTCGTTCACTCCGCTTGAACCTAACTTTTCCTTTGCGACGCGGGTCTGGAGACCTCTAGAACCTACTCAAGATGAGATTGCGATAAAGGGACTTGCCTTCTTAAAGACGATATTTTAGAGAAATTTCATGTTTTCAACTACAGTGATTGCCAGATAGTAGATATAACGGTGTTTCTCAGATGTTCAAGCTCCCGATATATTTACAAACTCGGTTGAATAGTCCTACTTTCGAAAGTAGTCTTTTTGAAACTGTACCAGGTTACGAGGAAGCGTCAGGTAACGCTTCCCAAAAAGCTCGCTGAAAAGAGAGGCATCAAGCCAGGAGATACTGTTGTCTTCGAGGAATCCGAAGATGCAATAATCCTAAGAAAATCTTCTTCGAACAACAGGAAGGAAGATCTCGACAACATTCGACGAGCGATAAGAAGATACTCAAATGACATACCCAAGATAAAGGAAGCAGTAAAGCTATCGGAGGCTTCACTGATTGAGAATCTTTCTAGACACCTCAGTCCTAAGTGACTCCAAGCTTTCTAGCCTCATTGAAGAAATCATTGAGCACTTCGTAAAAGGAGACCAATTCTATGTTTCTTCGATCACGCATTTTCAGATTTTGTGGGGATACTCGATAGCAAACAAGTCTTCTGAAGGTTATGAGGAGTTTCTGAGGTCGGCAAGAATCGAAATTGCTCCGCTAACCAAGGTTGATGCCGAAAGAGCCGCGAAGATGAAGCCCGTTGCTGCGCATATTCTAGACGCGCTGATTGCTTCCACGGTAAAGAAATATGATGGGATTGTATGGACTCGTGACAAGGATTTTCTGAGATTCCTCCCAAAATCTGATGTCAGAATATTCCGAAGTTGACTTTCCGACTTTATAGCCGAAAGGATAAGATTGTGACGAAAGAACTCGGCTTTCTAAAGACGAAATTCTAGTCCGTTTTCAAATCTTCCATTGCAACTAATGCCGCATTGTGCCCAGGCAATCCGGATACTCCTCCACCCGGATGATTTGCCGGAGAACACATGTACAACCCCTTGATTGGAGTTCTGTACTCCGACCAGTTCGGGAACGGCTTCAATGCGAGTGATTGATCCAGAGTTGCCTTCCCCACTCCCGGGTCACCGTAAACGAGACTCGGATTCATTCCCTCAATATCCGGTGGGGACAATACTACTTTTTTCAAGACGATCTTCTCGACATTTGGAGC
>JAPCJU010000208.1 GCA_027886795.1 Nitrososphaerota archaeon
ACCACGGAGCAGTCAACGTTAACAGAAACGAGATCCTTGATGTCTCAGATTATCCAGAACTTACTTCGCTCTTGAGGCTTCCGCCGACCGGCGATTCAAGGGCATCGATCCTGCACGTGAAACCGGATAACGAGGATAAAGTGGCGCAATTCTTTCAGCAAAATTACGAGGGACTATTCGAGGTCAGAAAATCCAAAGAAATGCTTGAGAAAGGATATTTTGGAATCGGTAAAATCAAACCGGAGACAATTGACCGGATTGGAGATCTGGTAGTTCTGCCTAAATTCAATAATGCAATAGACAATTCAACGATTGACCCAAGACGTGACGACGTACCTGGCAGGCACGGTGGGTTGAGCAGAGAAGAGATGGAAGTGCCTCTGATAGTTACGAAACTTTCGCAATAGTTTGCGGGCCGGAAATATTTTCCTTAAAAGAGCCATGGTCGTAAATACTTCCGGGTTGCGTTTCGTAAAGTTGGATCAACACACCATTAGTACTGTTCGGAGAAACAAAGGCTGTTTTCCAAATCGGGTCCTCCAATAACTCGTCGGTAATCTTCAAACCTTTTGATTTCAAATAAGCAGACGTCCGCCCAATATCTTTCACCTGAAACGTCAAGTGATGCATTCCCTCTCCCCATCTGTTCAGAAATCTCGTCAGAAAACTATCGCTTTGCCCGATGGGCTCGATCAGCTCTATGCGTTGGTTTCCCAGAAGAAATTGAGTAAAGGTATAGTCTCTGCTTGTTCCAATTTCTTTGTACATCGTTACCTTTGCTCCAAGGATGTCACGATAGACCTGGAGTGCTTTGTCGGTACTCCAGACAGCAATCCCTACATGATCAAAATGCTCTAACTCACTTTCCAAAATCTAATCCAAGTTCGGTCTAAAATCGAAAGTATTAGAGCTTAACAAAAGCTCCCTAAGGAGTAGAGGCTAACTATTTTCGCTCAATGATTTAGCTTGAGTAGATGCGTCTTTAGTCGCTTTGAAAGATAGACCGCATCCGCATGATGAAGCTGCATTCGGATTCTCAATCTGGAATCCGGAGGTTTGCAGATTCTCGACGTAGTCGATTTTTGAACCTCGAAGATAAATGAGACTCAATTTATCCACGATGACCTTCACTCCTTTCGTCCTGACAACCGCGTCGTCAGCAGCTACCGAGTCATCAATGGACATCCCGTATGACATGCCAGCACAACCTCCGCCAGAAATATACAGTCTTAAGCCAGCGTCGGGTCGATGCTCTTTTACCAGAAGTGACTTTATTCTCTCAACAGCGGGATCAGTAATGATTAGCTGTTCAGAAGTGTTGGTGATGAGCGCTGACATGCTTTTACAACATACTCAAGGTTGTCGTTGAGTTATATCCTTTCCTAGCTGTAGATCAGGAGGATTGAGGCATCAGGAAGGAAGTCGCCTCTTCCCGTATTCCGTCTTTCGATGCAAATAATAGATCCACACCGTCCCCGCTGGAGACGTCCCTCTTAATGGCAGATCTTATCGCCCTGACGGCAAGGCTCCTTGCGTCTTCTTCAGAAAGATTTTCAGAATATCCATTCTCAACTAGACCAATTGCAATTTCGGCGCCGGAACCAACAGCCGCGTAATCGTCTGGGATTATCGAACCGAGTGGGTCCAAGATCCAGATGGATGGTTTCGAGTCCACCCCTCCGATCATGACTTGAGTAATCATCGGTGCAAATCTTCGCTCAAACATCATCACGGAAAGTAACTTCGCAACTGAATTTGCTGGAAGCGGTCTCCTCAATTCAAGCTCTCGTAGTTTGACGTACGATTGTAGCTCCTTGATCAAAATTTGCATGTCACCGATCATTCCGGCACAGGCTGCGCCAACGGAATCAGTAACTCGAAAAGTCTTTTTCATAGTCTTGCTAACGATAAATCCGCCGAGGGTGACTCTTCTCTCAGCTCCAAGAACTAGGCCGTCTTTGTAAGTGATCCCTACGACAGTCGCTCCTGGAATGTAAGCTTCATTAAATGCCATAAGAAAAACAACTAAAATCCAGAAATGGCTTGTTCCCTAATTAGCCTTTTCGGATGATCCGTCAATTTCTACCCTCCACGACGGACCTTCTTTGTGAAATTCAATTTTGCATCCGGTCAGTTTCTTTGCAACTTCAACATTGGTCATGAAATGATCAGAAAGGAATGAAGTTCTGAATGAG
>JAPCJU010000209.1 GCA_027886795.1 Nitrososphaerota archaeon
GAACAATCTTCGAAGTGAAAAAAGCTATCGGGCAAGATTTTGGATAATTAACTTCAGAGGAACGCCAGTCTGACTCGGTTTCTGTTGATCTCGCGCAAAAGCTTGTCACCCTCTGGCGTGAGTCGATATTGCCGAGGCTTCGAATTGTTTGGATTGGAGCAGGCTACAAGATCTTTGCTTTCCAGCTCTCTCAGAGCTCGGCTGATGTGAGAAAGGTGCTTCTCAATTTGCTTCGCAAGTTGTGTCGGCGTACTAGAACTCATCGAGAGGAACGCTAGAATTCTGAATCTAGTTTCGCTGGAAAGGACAAAGTCGAGGCTTTCGCCATTCATCTTAAATTTTTCATTCCGGTTCAGCAAATTTTAAACCTTCTCTATTTTCATGCCATTGGCGGACATGAATGGCCTGTTCTGATTTATGGAACAGCTGAAGCATTCACCAATCGTCTTATTCACTCAGAAATAATAATAGAACAGGCCATTATCGGATGCATTTGGAGACTTTTCGAATTGAGCAAACGTAGGTCGGCCCACGACTCCCAAAAGGAAGCGGCAGATCAAGTTAAATCCAACTTTAATACGTATGTCATAGTATAGTCGTTTTGAAATGAGAACGAGCCTTTTAGGATTGACTCCTCTGCAGTAACAATTTTTTTGATGGACCGTTGTGAGTTTGAAGGTAATAGCTTGTCCGGGACGGATTGAAAGTGAAATTCAGAAATGAGAAATGACAATCACTTTCCACTGAAAGCATCTACAGATTTCCTGATCTTAGTGGATTCCGCCGAGAAAATCTTGAGCAGATTACAGTATGAATTCTTGCAACATAAAACTCGCGATGTTGTAGAGTTCGAAGTCATCAAACCCGGTTATTTCCGAGTCGTTGTTGAACGGAGAAAAGATCCTCAAGTCAGTAATATAGTATTGCCATCGATTAAACCGGCAAAGGGAACCTATATCGACGTTTGGTTAGAAATAGATCAGGGCGAAGACCTGAGACTAGAGTCTCTGAAAAACGCAAGAATTTTACTCAAGAATTTGGTGGATTCGCTCCCCGAAGAACCTTGGAAGGGCATGAGATTTCGAGAGTCTGGCCGTGAAAGAAAAAAATGGGTCGAGATTATCGAATAGGATCATTGAACGAAAGGAGGAAAACAACGCTTGCGTTGACTTACGACCTTGTGAATACACGCCCGTCTTTGGAGCCATGTTCAAAGTCTGATTATTCGAGGTCGAAATGACTGAAACAGATATTAGTTTGACTTTGCCAACACCTGGCCGAACCTATTGGTCAAGAGACGCAAGAGAGACGAGTACGGAAATTGGGTTTGGGAAGATAAGGCGTTCGATGAAAAGTCAGAGCGATCCGTTTCAGAGCAATCGCAGGCGATCAATTTGGATTGGAGGGATTACATTGCACTTACGATTGCTTCTCTTGAGACTTTTCTACTGCCGTTTGTGATTTTCATTCTAGTCATGCTTGGAGTCGTTCTAGCGCTCGCGTTCTTCCGTTAGGCGGTAACAACAGATTTCTGTTCTAGTTTCTGACCCGCTCTAAAGTCAATATTGTAATGGCACTCGATCCAGTGTCCGCTCTCGATTTCGACTAGCGGTGGAAATTCCTCGGTACACTTTTTTGTTGCATACAGGCAACGCGTTCTAAATCTGCAACCACTGGGAATGTCAATGGGACTGGGGACATCGCCTTCCAGTACGCCTAACTCCTTCCGTTTCATCGGATCGGGATTTGGCACGGAAGCCATGAGGGCATTAGTGTATGGATGTTTCGGATTGCCATAGATCGTGCTCATGTCTCCGACTTCGACGATCCTTCCCAAGTACATCACGGCGACCCGATCGCACATGTGACGAATGACAGCAAGGTTGTGCGAGATGAACATGTACGTCAGGTTGTACTGTGTTTGGAGTTTTTTCAAAAGATTCAATATCTGAGCCTGGACGGAGACATCCAGAGACGAGGTCGGTTCGTCCAGCATCATGAATTCCGGATTCACAGCGAGTGCCCTGGCGATCGCAATCCTCTGACGTTGCCCCCCGCTGAATTCGTGTGGAAACCTTGAGAGGTGGTCTGGGTTTAGCCCGACCTCTTCAATCAGTCTTTCAGCAACTACGTTTACCTCTTGCTTGCTACCCAGATGGTGGATTCTCATGGGTTCC
>JAPCJU010000021.1 GCA_027886795.1 Nitrososphaerota archaeon
CTTGGGGCTTTTTTGAGAGAATATAAGATCGGAGATAGGGTTGTAATCGATGTCGATTCCCGACAGACAAAAGGTATGCCGCATCGAAGGTTTCAGGGTTCTGTTGGAAGCGTTGAAGAGGTTAGGCGCAGGAGCCTTGTTCTAAATGTACCCGTTGGCGACGCAGAAAAAACCGTCATCGCCCGGCTCGAACACATTCGCCCGTTGGCGGGGTAAAAAGTTTCACTTCATACAAAGGTAGAATTGGATCAAATGACCGAACAGGCTCAACAACTTGCGACGAAGAAAGCCAGAATTATAACGATTCCCGAAGCCAGAGAGATCCTTTCCAAAATAGATCCCGAGCACACCGATCAGATCCAAAAGAGGACGATGGACTATCTTCTGAAATTCTCAAAGACGGAACCTGAAAAGGCTAAGAAAATGCGAAAACAGCTTATCGACGAATGTTCTCTTACCGTAGAAGAAGCGACTGAGCTAGTCAATATTATGCCAAAGTCGCAAGAGGAACTTCGCGTGTTTACTGCAGGATGGAGAAAACTAATCCCTACTGCAACGGTTGAAAAAATTCTCAAGATATTATCCGAGTAAATTCGATTCCGTGTCTGGACAGTAACCTGCTCTATTAGTACCTCGAGTAGACTTTCGAAATGCTCTGAACCGCGCGATTGGTCAATGGTTTGAAGTTGCCCTAAATCATCGTGATTCTGATAACCAACCCTTTCAACATAAAGATCTGAAATAGAGCGTATTAGTGAGGCAATTTGTACACTTCAACGCCACCAGCGAAGAAGTACGAAGAATTTGCGTATGTGCTCGATTTTATCCCACGGGGAAAGTCCTTCATAATTAAGGAAAGAGAGGGTCCATTGGTTCAAGCGGTCGGCGAAGACAGACTCACCCTTTTAGAGATTTTGGCAACAGACAATGCCGACTTTAGTTCAGGAGAAAAAGTTGCCATCGGAAAGGAAAATCGTAGCAAGATTGTCAGCGTCTTGGGGAAGTTGAATTACAATGAATTGACTGAAGAATCGCAAAACGAGCTTCAAAGCGTCCTCGAAAAGATGATCAGAGAAAACGAGGCCCGGTATGTTCTTTATTTCAATGAGCTACAACCAATTACTCCGCGTCTCCACGCGCTGGAGCTGATTCCCGGAATCGGCAAGACATTCATGCGGCAGATTGTGACCGAGCGGGACAAGAAACCATTCGAAAGTTTTTCTGACTTGGAAAAAAGAGTCGGAATAAGAGATCCGGTTAGGTTGCTCGCGAAACGGATAGTTGAGGAACTATCCGGTGGATCGAGGATAACAATTTTCATTCATCACTACTAATCTCTTAGAAAGTAGAGAGTTTCATCCTACATTGCAGAAAACATCTGTAAGACATCGAACATCCCGTCGCATTCGATCTCTTGGCCAACACATGCTCGTCTCAGAGGAGATCGCGAACAAAATTGTTGACGCCAGTGATGTGAACTCAAACGATACTGTGCTGGAGATAGGAACGGGCTCGGGAATGATCACAGGGAAACTGGCATCAAGGGTAAAGAATGTCCGAAGTTATGAAGTCGATGAGCAACTCTTCCTGGAGGCAAGATCTTCGTTTTCGAGAATCCCGAACTTGGAGATTATTTTGGGTGATGCTTTTGATTCGAAATTCAATGAAGAATTCGACGTCTGTGTGACGAGCCTTCCGTATTCTCAGTCCCTTAAATTCGCAAAATGGTTGTGTATAAGATCTGGGAAATTCCATCATGCGGTAGCAGTTCTCCAATCTGAGTTTGCTCAAAAACTGGTTGCCGAACCGGGGAAAGATTCGTACAGAGCGGTTTCGGTGATGTCACAGCTGAGTTTCAAGATAGAAAGGTTATTTTCGATTGGTCGTGAAGCTTTTGACCCGCAACCTCGAGTTACTTCTGAGGCAGTCAGGTTCTATCCGAGAAACGAACTGGGCAAGCTAGAAATGGATGAAACCAAGATTCGTTTGTTGAACTTTCTTTTCTCATTTAGGGGCAGACATGCGTCTTCGGCATTGAAAAAAATCAACAAGAATTCTATATTTCGGATTGCTTCGATTGAAGTTCTGAACAAACGAGTCGAAAATTTATCCCTGGAAGAATTTTCATTTCTTCTGAAAGGAATTGAGCGAAACCAGGTGTGATCGATGAAAAGTACCTTTACGGCGAAGATTCGGCTCTTCTCGGAGAAGCGATATCAAGACTCGAGGGAAAAGATGCATTTCTGGAAATCGGGCTCGGAGGGGGAGGAAATTTACTCGTGGCAGCGGAAAAATTTGGTTTCGTAGTCGGGACAGACATTATGACTTTAACAAATCTGGATTCGGAAGTTCTATCAAAAGCTGAAGTCTTGGTTGCGGACAAAGCCTCCTGTTTTCGCCGGGGCGTGTTCGATGTCGTCGTGTTCAATCCGCCGTATCTACCGTCTGAGTCGATTCAAGATGTTACAATCGATGGGGGCCCTCGCGGTGTCGACGTTCCCATTCAATTTCTCACAAGCGCTCTAGAAGTATTGAAGCAGGACGGGAAAATTCTGGTGCTTCTATCATCATTAGGAATAATAGATGATTTCTTGAAATTGTGTTCCGATCATTCTCTAAACGTCGAAAAATTCGCCGAAAGAGAACTGTTTTTCGAGACTCTGTCGGTCTATTTGATTTCCCGCATTGGAAATGGATCAGGTAAAATCCATTAGCGTTCCATTTGATTGAAAATGCCTCGAAATCGTACCAAAGGTTCTCGGCTCATCAGCCATTTCGCTGTTGCTGTTGTCGAGCCTGAATTTGGATTAAACGTGGGTTATCTCGCGCGGACTATGGCTAATTTCGGACTCTCGAAACTTTTCGTTGTCTCACAACAACCTATGGATTCCGAAAATATATCGCGAGCGAGACTTTTTGCAGCGCATGGAAGATGGCTCATTGATAAAATCGAGTATCTTGATTCGTTTGAGAGACTGAGACGCAAATACAAGCTACTGATTGGAACAACTGCAATCGAAGCGACGCGCAAGTCAAATTTGACCAGAAGAACTATTGCGGTAGACGCCTGCGCAGCAAAACTGGCTCCAAGACTTAATGGAGGAAAAGTCAGTTGCTGTTTTGTCTTTGGCAGAGATTCAACCGGCCTTACAAACGATGAATTGAAATTATGCGACTATTGCCTAACTATCAAAACTGGTTCCGAGTATAACACTCTGAATGTATCCCATGCTGCAGCAATCTTTTTTTACGAATTTTCAAAAAATTTGTCGAAAGTAGACTCAATTCTTGATCATAGGCCGAAGAGAAACCAAGAAGGGCTTATTCAAACGTCGACGAGAAATCAAAGAGACCGCGCGATCAGACTTTTCGAGCGGCTTGGTGAAGATGCAGAGTTTAAGCAATACAAGAGGGCTCTACTTCGCGAAACGCTGAAGCGAATGTTCGGAAGAGGCGACCCCACCTTGAGAGAGCTGTATCTTCTGATGGGTCTAGCGTCCAAAGCGTCATCCAAAATCAGGAGATTGTCTAAAGTCGCTGCATGACGTAAACCCTTCGCTGAACGATCTTCTTTTTTGAAGTGGGCACCCGACATGGGTTTTCGGATTCCAGCCCTGGCAGCTGTGGCAGGTAAAGGGAGAAATCATTGCCCATTAGTTCTTCCATCTTAATTGTGTGGTTCCTTCCACGGTCATCCACAATTTCAGGCACAACGAGAACAGCTTTTTGTCCCGTTGAGCGAATGAATCTCGCGAATGCCCTAATCAGTTCGTCGTATTTACTTTTTACCTCCACCAAAAGTTTTGATGCTTCAATTGCGGTCGGGTTGCTCTCAAGTTTTGGGACGAGTATCGGTTCTGTTGCTATTCCATCGACCGGCGGAATGTCAGTACTTTCTAGTTTCATTGAATCCGCGTGATATATTTGGTAGCCTAACTTCGGAGAAATGCCATACTGCTTTCTGAACCATTCGAGATTTGTTACGCATTTACGAACGTGTGCCTGAGAAATATCCACACCAACTGCATTGTAACCGCACATCATTGCTTCCTGCAATATTGTCCCGAGACCACAGAAAGGATCGAGGAGAGTCTGTTTTCTCTGAATCGAACTCAAGTTAACAAGTACCCGAGCGAGTCGAGGTCCAAGTGTCGAAGTCGGATCCTGGTATGAGCGAGAAAAATCCCTCTTTTCGTATCCGGAAACGTCTGAAATGAACTGGGTATATCCGTAAACTTTCATTCCGTCTTGGCAATGAACCACGACATCCAGCCCTTCCACACGATTTTCATTTCTTGAGAGCACGTTTTTGGCTAGTTCCTTAAGCTTTAACTCGCTCGCGACCGGTTCTCGCCCAAAGTTAATTCCTGTTTCACTTTCTGGTTTCAGGAATCTGGATTTTCCAAGAGAATTTGATTTCAAAAAGTCACTCACGATGGATCTTGTTTCTTCTAATGTTTCCGGGTTGCAATCGTAAGAAGAAATTGTCCAGTTAAATTTCGTCTCGTCAGGTAATGGAAGAAATTCTAACAGCTCTTCGGGAGACTCGCCACAAATTCTCGCCATTTTGTAAAATCCTCCGAGTCTCTTGGCCAACTCCCTTGCGTCGCCCAATTCAATTTCCAAAGTTGCAGAATGCCCAGAGCAGTTTGTAACTCCGAATTCAAAATTCTTGGAGTCTCTCAAGCTTGCTAGTTCGAGCAGTGATAGCATGCCATAAGCAGAGACGACGAGAAATTTTTGTTTCAATTTTGAAAAGTAATCTCCTCAAAACAATAAACAGTTCATGATGGGAATATCGAATTCAGTCCGTGAACTTAACTTAAATAGTGATCACAGCCCATTCGCACTTAGATTGGATAAGACACCGACGCAGACAAAATCTTTCCGTCTGGAAGCAGATATTCTTGACGCTCTTGAGGTGGAGAGCGCCAGGCGTGGAACGAGTGTGAACAATCTGACCAACCAGATTCTGCGAAAGTGGGTAAATTTTGATCGTTATCTCCAAGATTTTGGCTACGTGATGCTTTCTGTACATGATTTCCTGAGGGCGCTAAATTCGTTCGACGACGCCATGGTCAAGACGCTCGCATTAGAGAGCGGGCGGAGGTTTCCAAAGGACCTGATACTGTTTACCGGTCAGAAAAACGACCTTCGAACGTGTGTTAGATTTGTTGAGACGATCTTGTGCGATTACATGAGATGGGGGAGTTACCACAATTCGTCAACGGAATCGGAGTTCGTCGTAACCTTGCGCCACAACTACGGGGGTAAATGGTCGATGGCACTCGAATCGATCCTGGGAGAAATGTTTGAGGTTAACGTGGGCATTACTCCAAAGTTTACCGTCACGGAAAGTACACTCCTGATGACAATTCCAAAACCCCAGGAATCTAATCCAAAGGCTGCCGCGGGAATCGAACCCGCAAGCGGCGTCCTTTAGGCCGGGCCTTAAAACTTCGGTCGAATTTTTTCCAGCTATCCTGCATCGGATCTTAGTCCTTTGATAATTCAATCCTGTATGATTTGGTTAGGGCAAAGATAATTCTCTCGGTTGGGTTGCTGAATCACTGATGGTCGTCGAGTTTTGTAGCGCGAGATTCGAAAAATGCATGTGTCATGGTAAACGACTACGTCGTACTTTCATCGGCTCCCCCGCTTGGCGTGGGGAGGGGCCCCCTAGGGGTGGTCTCATGCGGAGGCTTTTTTCCATAAGCAAAAACGATCGAAGCAAAGGCTTTGCAATCCTGAAATATACCATCGGCCTGCCCTAAAAATGACTTTTCCCAGTCCTTGACAATCATCGAATCAGCTCTGAGGGTACTCGGTTTTTCGCGAGAATTTTATTACCTACTTTCCAAGTTAAGATCGACTCACGGTGAGACAAAGGTTATTACCCAGAAGAACAATCTTTTATTTGCGATCTTTCGTGCAAGGCAAAAATTATCGACTTACCAGCGGAATGCCACTGACGAGCAAGGTCTATTCTCCCGGGGCTCCGAACTTGAAAATTGCAAGGTTTAGTACCGGACAGGCCAGTCCTGATTACGATTACATTCTGAAACTAGTTAGCACCGAAAAGGTTCAGATTAGGCACAACGCTCTTGAAGCCGCAAGGGTTGCCGCTAACAAGAAACTTACTCCCATTGGAGAGAATTCGTATTTCCTGAGAGTCAAGGTCTATCCTCATGTCATCCTTCGTGAGAATAGGATGATCGCGACTGCCGGAGCAGATAGGTTACAGGAGGGAATGAGGAAGGCGTGGGGGAAGCCGATGGGACTAGCTGCAAGAGTCATGCCTGGTTCTCCGATCCTTGAGCTTCAGGTAAAAAAGGAGAATTTGCAGAAGGCGAAGGATGCGATGAAGAGCGCCTCCACAAAGCTTCCGATGCCGACCGAAATTGTAGTTGAAAAGTTGGAGAAAGTAAGTCCTGAAATCCCGGCTACCGGTTAGATTGCACGCTGGTTTGTTCCAGCAGCTTCGTTTATCTAGGATCTCGCATCTTAGTTATCCTTCCGCTTAAGCTATCGGGATTCGAAGATACTGACTATTTTGTGATTAGGTGGTTTTTTGAGTATCAAGATCGACAAAAGTTCACTGGAAAGAATTATTCTCGAAAATCATCCAAAGAGAATCGTTTTCAACGCCCCGGATGGCTTGCTGACTGAGACCCGGACAATTGCTCACGAGCTTGAATCATCGCACAATCTCCAAGCGATAGTGATAGCAGATGCCACTTACGGGTCTTGCGATACAGTAGATGTCGACGCCCAGAGATTGGGAGCCGATCTCGCATTTCATGTTGGACACAACGTTACGATCGAGAAATTTGGGAAGATGACCTACTCGATTGATGCCGTCGATGATGTTTCATTTGAAAATGTTGCAATAGAACTGTCTAAGCAACTTAAATTGCGAGGAACAAAGAATGTTGGTCTCGTCGCTTTCGCTCAACATGTTCACGAATTGAAGAACGTCGCCAGAATCCTCGAACTTAACGGGATAAATGGTGTGGTCGGCAAGGGCATGGGTCAGTTGCATGATGGGCAGATTTTCGGCTGCGAGTTTTATCCCGCATTCAATATTCGAGACAGTGTCGAAACAATGGTCCTTTTAGGACAGAGTATGTTCCATGCCATCGGGCTGAGCCTTTCAACAGGCAAACCAACATTAATGTTGGATCCTTACCTGAATGAAGTAATAGATGTCGAAAAAACTGCCCAAGAGAGATTGAAGAAGGCTGTGCTCTCGGTTTACAAGGCGAGGGATGCTGAGAGGTTTGGCGTGATCATCGGTTTGAAGGAAGGACAGATCATGACTGACCAGTCTATCAGAATTAAGAAAGAGCTAGAGTCTCTCGGGAAGAATGTTCAGCTTATTGCGTTGCGTGAAATCACGGCCGATAGAATAAATTCGATGATGGACATCGAAGCTTTCGTTCAAACTGGATGCCCGCGGATCAGCGTGGATGGCTATAATTTTTCAAAGCCGGTGCTCAGCGTTCCCCAGACCGAGGCGCTCTTGCGAGTACTGGCGGGTAAAGAGATAAACATGGACCTCTTTGAAAGAAAACACTGGCTTTAAACCAAGATTGTGATATTGAATTGATGCAGTCCAAGAAATCTAAACCAATTGTTGTTCCCGGTGATAAACTCGCGACAATAGAGGAATTTGTTCCAGGTAGCGGTACTGCTTCAGTTGGAGAGGCAATAGTGTCCACGGTCGTTGGAGACGCAGAGCCAGACATGGCCAACAGAGTGATGAACGTAAAGCCTGCACATAGCGCTGACGACGCGCTTCCAAAAATAGATGATTATATTATCGGCCGCGTCGATAGTGCTCAACCTTCGATGGCACAAGTCACGATTATCGCCATTGGGGACAAAGTTAGCGATAAAGAGCTCAGCGGAATGCTTTCTTTGAGGGATGACCGAAGGAGAAGATCGAGCCCCATTAGGTCGGGCGACACGATCAGGGCGAAGATTATCAGCACGAAGAATTCTATCTACCATTTGGCGATGGACGATACCATGACCGGGATCGTGAAAACAGTTTGCAGCAATTGCGGGGGAGACGTCATAGCTCTCGGCACTGATCGGGTAAAATGCAAAGAATGTGGATTTGTTGATGAACGAATGCTGGCTGAGGATTTCATAAAGTATTCAAGGAATCAAAAGAATCCTTGAAAGAAATTAATGAGAAAGAGTGAGTCCACAGTTTCCTGCCGGAATGCGAAAATCTTCCCAGCCACTAAGAAGACATATAAAGGATATCGAGCCCTAAGGCCAATTCTACTCCCTTGAATCTCAAAATAAATCCAGCTGGAGAAGGCGCAATTAAAGTTGAAATCGAAAGGGAGGACTATAGTCTGGCCGACATTGTCCACAAGGAGCTTTTGAACGTAAAACATGTCAAGTTTTCAGGCGTAGCACCTCCTCATCCGTTGATCAAGACTCTAACCCTCGAAGTTAGCACAGATAGCACTAATCCAACGAAGTCTCTAAAGGAAGCTCTAGAACTATCGAAGGCCAGGGTTACCGAGTTGCTGAATCTAGCGAGAGAATCTTTCTCGCAACCTCCCTCCGGTGTCGACAGGGCGAACTCGAGCGAGGATATGACTGTGTCAGAGCGCCCTGGTATTTCCATAGAAGAAGACGAAGAGCCGACCAATTCTTCGATGTAAATCGCGATCTCTATTTATCCCGAAGCAGTTTGATTCCGCGATATTATTTTCGATTTCAAGTAGTTTCAGCATCAGTACAAGGCGATAAGAATGAAGTTCTGTCCAAAATGTGGCACACGACTTAGACTCAAGGCTCAGAAACCCATTTCTTTGCTTGTTTGCGAAAAGTGTGGTTATACTGAAGAGTCCAAAGGCCCCAGCATAACCCAGCCTGAAGAGATTGCGGAAGAAACCTCTTCGACCATGAAAGTCTTGGGCGATAAAGAAGACAAGATCAAGACTATGCCAACGACGCAAGTTGAATGCCCAAAATGCGGGCATAACACTGCATTTTGGTGGTTCCTCCAAACCAGGAGTGGAGACGAGCCTCCTACACAATTTTTCAGGTGCGAGAAATGCAGCCATACATGGCGGCAGTACAGTTAAGCACGATCCCTTGCGATAAATTATTTTACTGAAATTCTTTGCTGACGGAAATAGATTCGAAATGACAGAAGAAAGTCCAAAGTCCTCCGGTTTTGCAGCAAGGACCCAGTCGCCTGGTCAATGGAAAGCTGTAACCTCGGCTATTCAGACTCTCGTTGAAGAGGCAACCTTTGATGTAACTTCTGAGGGTATCACTTTCCGTGCAATGGATCCATCCCACGTTGCATTGATCGATCTATTCTGGCCGAGCGCCGATTTCCAGAAATTTTCTTGTGAAAAACCGGATAAATTCACAGTGAGAATGGAGGATTTTGCGAAGCTCATTCGCAGGGCAGAAAGCAAGGACTCTGTAGAGATTTCGAGGGAGGGAACAGAATCGCTCAGTTTGAAATTGAGCAACGGCTACAAGAGGGAGTTTGAGCTTCACCTGATTGAGTCAAGCCAGAGTAACACGCCGCTGCCAAAACTGACTTATGATTCAAAGTTCGTTACCACCGAGCCCGCATTTGATCGTGTCTTGAATGATGTTTCTGCGATTTCAAGTCATATCTCTATTGAAACTGGGAAAGACAAAGTCATGTTCCAGGGAAAGGGAGACACAGGGAAAGCCTCCGTCGTTCTAGAGAAAGTTGAAGGAGGCAAGGGAGATCTAGTGAGCCTAGCAGCAGAAAAAGAGAGCAAGTCGACCTACAGCATCGAGTATCTTTTGAAAATCACAAAGGCTGCAGGAGCTGCGTCAGATACTATCAATTTTGAGTACTCGAGCAAGATGCCCCTGAGAATGGAGTTCAAGCTCGGTGAAAACAGCAACGGCTACATCAGATTTTATCTGGCGCCAAGAGTTCAAGAATAGATTAAAGCAGTAGCGGGGGGTGGACTCTCATTAACGCAGAAAATTTCTGCAATTATTTTGAACCACCGCTCTGCGGGTTTCTCATGATAAAACCACGTTTCTCTTTTGACTGAAAGAAAAGAGGCAACATTATGAGCCCGCCGGGATAACCTGGCTTCCCCACCCCGCTAGGCTTGGTGAATTCGCTTCGCTCAACTTGCGTATTAAAGCTTGATGCCAGAAGATCCATGATTCAATAAAGATCTAAGTTTAGATTTAGGATTACAGGTGATTGGCAGAATGGTTTCAAGAAAT
Organism: Nitrososphaerota archaeon; assembly: GCA_027886795.1. GTDB lineage: Archaea > Thermoproteota > Nitrososphaeria > Nitrososphaerales > CADDZS01 > DATLTL01. Next base: position 10,258 of record JAPCJU010000021.1, read on the forward strand.
GCCCGAGATGGTGAAATCACCCACGACGTTGGAATCCACGTATCCATATCGGGAAAAATTGATCTCAGCGTTGACCGGGCGATCGAGATCGGATGTCGCGGGGCTTTTCAGATTTTCACTTGCAGTCCTCGAAGGTGGAATGCTTCGCCTCTAGATCAAAAGGAAGTAGAGGCATTCAGAGAAAAGGCTACCAAGAATGAATATCGGATCTTTGCTCACATGCCATACCTCCCGAACCTGTCTTCTCCAGATCCCAATTTCTATTCAGAATCGATAAAGGTATTGACGAGAGAAATAACGCGTTGCGACGACCTCGGAGTCAAAAACTTAGTTCTTCACTTCGGCAGTCACATGAACACATCGATTGAATCGGGCAAGAAAAGAATTGTTGAAGCATGCAAGAGATCGATCTCCGAAACGAAGCAATCTAAAGTAAGAATGTTGCTCGAAAATTCCGCGGATGCAAAGAGTGTCGGAGCTCGATTTGAAACAATAGCGGCGGTTCTCAAAGAGTTAGACGATGATAAGAGGACCGGAGTTTGTCTCGACACGTGCCATGCCTTCGCGTCTGGCTACGATCTTAGAACTCCTGAAGCAGTGAAAACCACGTTAGAGAATCTGGATTCGACTATCGGAATTAGAAACCTTTACCTTATCCACTTCAATGATTCCAAGGGACCCTTAGGTAGCGCATCGGACCGCCACGAACATGTCGGAAAGGGAGAGATCGGACTTTCAGGGATGTCGGCAGTTTTGAATTCCGGACTGTTGAACAATTTACCCGTAGTATTGGAAACCCCCAGCGAAGAAGGTATTGGCAAGCGAGATATCGCAATAGTGAAAAAGTTGATCGGTTCCGCTTAGTCAGGCTTCAGCAGTCCCGAAGTCTTGTCCTTCACGGTAAGCAATTAGCTGCGCAGCTCTCTGGTCCCGTGTGCCGTATCGCTTTCCCTTCGTCATCTTTCTAGTAAGGGCAGATGTCCCGCTTTCATCCACAAACTGGATCCGGATATCATCTTTGTGTTTTGCTCTCAGGATTATAGCAATTCTTCTGGCCAGACTCGGGTTGCCCGATCCGATCTTGACTA
>JAPCJU010000210.1 GCA_027886795.1 Nitrososphaerota archaeon
AATCACGACTGCAAGCCCCAAGGTGTTGTCCGAGATTCTGGGGGTGACAATTCCCGCTGAAGAATTGAAACTGATCTTTGACCCAAAGCTTGCTCTTCAACGGAGAAGTGCGGTTGGGTCTCCGAATCCGAGACTCGTAAAAGAAGCGGTAAAGAAAAGGTACGAATCTGTCTCCAAACACGAGGCGACCATCAACTCGTTTGAGGACGGGATTTCAGAGGCGCGCGAACTTCTGAGTTCTGCCTCTAATTCGATCGAAAAACTTGGCAAAGGTACTGGAAATCTTGGGAGGTGAAATGATCAAGAAATGGAAGCAAAGTGTCTAGAATGTGATGCAAACGTTCACGTCGAAAATGACGCTGTCATTGGCGAGATAATCACATGTCCTGATTGCGGCGCCGATTACGAAGTTGCAGCCTTGAATAACGGAACCGTTACAATCAAGGTTGCTGAGAGTGTAAAGGAAGACTGGGGAGAATAGACTTGAGTGGAAAATCAGTCGGAATACTGTTTGATCGGGTACGCTGGGAGGAAAAGGAACTCGGCCGGCAACTCGAGATAAGAGGAGTACCTTACGACATGATCGATGCAAAGTCGCAGGTACTAGCTCTTGATAAAACCCTGTTCACTACAGTTCCCGGGCGGATACTTGTCCGCTGTGTCAGCTTCTACCGCGGTCTGAACGCATCGTCCGTTTACGAAGCGCACGGGATCGAAACAATAAACTCCAGCAAGATCCTGGACATCTGCGGGAATAAACTGCTGACAAGTCAGCTACTCGCAAAAAATGGAGTCCCAACTCCCAAAACTATCGTCTCCTTCTCGCCAGAAGGAGCTATGCAAGCGGTCGAAGAGATCGGGTTTCCATGCGTTATGAAACCAATCATTGGAAGTTGGGGCAGGCAGGTAGTGCCGATAAGAGATCGTGAGACTGCAGAGGCCTTCATCGAGATGCGAGAACAGTTGAACGATTCGATGCACACCATCTTCTACATCCAGGAAATGATCAACAGACCTCCAAGGGACATTCGCTGCATCGCTGTCGGCGATGAAATCGTCGCGTCGGTCTATAGATACGCACCGCCAGAGAACTGGAAGACTAACGTCGCGCTCGGAGGGCACTCGGAACCTTGCAAGGTTACATCGGAGCTCGAGGAGACAATTCTGAAAACAGTCAGCGTGGTCGGCGCGGGAGTACTCGGGATAGACCTGATGGAACGATCCAGCTCCGAATTTGTGGTCCACGAAGTGAACGGAACCGTCGAGTTCAAAGGTGCTCAGACGGTGACAAGCAACAGCATCGCGGGCCGAATCGCGGACTATTTGATCTCAAAACGGAACAGGGAAGAAACTCAATCCGTTAAAGCTTGAAACAACTTACCTCTGATCGAATGTAGCAAATTACTTTCGAGGGGAAATTTTTAATCATTCAGGGCCTCTTACAATAGACAACTTGTCCTCGACCATCGTCAAGACTTCCGGCGCATTATCCGAACAAAAGATGGTCGGAAGAAATGTAAAGCCACGCAAAGATCTACAGCTTGTGAAGGGCGCTGGGTCTTACACAGATGATTTGAAACTGCCTAACATGGTTTACGCGGCGTTTCTTCGCAGCCCCTATGCGCACGCAAGGATAAAGAACATTGACGTGACGAAGGCGCTAGAGCTCCCGGGCGTCGTCTATGTGCTGACCGGCCGAGAGACCGCAAGGCAGCTCGTGACTTGGATGGCGAAACCGGGACTGCGAACTCCCGAGCGACTTTCCCTTGCGACGGACAAAGTAAGATTCGTTGGAGAGCCAGTTGTAGCAGTAGCAGCGATATCTAGGGCGATCGCGGAAGATGCGATAGAACTCGTTGAAGTCAACTATGAACCGCTTGATGTGGTGGTTGACGCTGAAAAATCCCTAAAGAAAGGCGCCCCGCTATTGTACGAAGATTGGGGC
>JAPCJU010000211.1 GCA_027886795.1 Nitrososphaerota archaeon
AAAGATTCAGACGGTAATCTTGTCCCCAACTTCGGGGGCCTGACTTTCAAATCCATACTTTTCCGTAATCTGCTTTGCGAACACGTCACATGAATCTCCGTCGCCGTGAGTCGTATAGACCTTAGGCTTACCCTTCAGACGCGAAAGCATTTCGAAGAGTTCGGTCCTCCCTGAATGGCCCGAGAAATCGAACCTCCTCACTTCAGCCTTGACTGGAACCATCTTTCCTCCCACCAGTGTCATGCCTCGGTCCAAAAGAGTTCGCCCCGGGCTGCCGGGAACTTGGAATGCAACGATCGAGATCCCGTTTCTCTGATCCTGGGATAACGATTGGTTGTAGAAAACAGAAGCGCCTCCCATCAACATTCCGGCCGGCGAGATAATCACGGACGGAGTTCTGATCAACCTCTTTCTTTCGCCCCAACCCGAGACCACTTCGATGTTCTCCATTGTCTTCCTGAATAGCTCTGCGTCGCGCAAGAACTCCTGGTATCTGAAAAGAATCTCGTTTGTCTTTAGGGCCATGCCGTCCATCGCGACTTTGTGTTTGAAGTTCTTTGCCCTAAGAAGCAAAGCAATTTCTTGGGCGCGGCCGACGGAAAACGCTGGGACCAGAAGTACTCCTCCCCTTTCGACGACCTCGTTTGCGAATGCAACGAAATCATTTTCAATTTTCTCGCGCGGTTCATGGTCTACCATCGAGTAGGTGCTCTCGGTAATCACTGCGTCGACTTCGCCAAAATCGGTATCCATTCCGCTGATTAGCTGACTGTCTCGCAGGTTAACATCGCCAGTGTACAGTAAACGCCTGCCGTCGTTTTCCAATATGATCGTCGTGCCTCCGGGGATGTGGCCGGAGCTGGGAAACTTTGCCGTGAATTCTTCAGCAACCTGCCGTTCATCGTTCATTGCAATCCTCTCCGTGTTCTTCTGCATCGTTAGTAGATCGATGTACTCGAACGGCAGATAGAATCCAGATAGTTTGATAAAATCCTGAAGCAGCAAAGAGGTCAATTCTAGAGAAAGGCCGGTCGTTACCAGCTTGACCCCGTCACGAAGGAAGAAAAGCGGAACTCCGCCAGAGTGGTCGAGATGAGCGTGAGAAAGCAGCACCGAGTGAACTTCTTTTGGTTTCACGTGCATTGGAAAGGACGGTTCCTTTCCGGTGTTTGCCCCGTAATCCATGACGATTTGATTTTTCCTGCCCTTGACGAGGAGGGCAGACTTTCCAACTTCCTTCGCTCCTCCCAGAAATGTAACTTCCAAACTAACTAAATTCCTTTCTTAAACATGAACCGGATTCGAAGATCGCTTCAAAGCGCTCCGAATGATGCAACAAAAGCTGCTCTTTTCTTGATAGAACTATTTTATTTAACATAACCTTAAATTCCTTGCTGTCGACTTTTTTGTCACCACAACTAGATTTTTAGAATCTGGCAGTTTTATCGAAGGGTAGATTCCATCTTAAGATGACATTTCAGGTTATTCCCAAGAGTGCAAAGTTTGAGGATACGGTGTTGCTTACAGGATTCCACGGAATAGGATACGCCGGTTACTGGACGATCAAGTACCTGATCCAGAAGCTGGACGCAAAGCGGGTTGCTTTTGTTGATGCGGAATCTGTTTCTCCGGTTGCCTCTACAAATCAGGGCCGCCTAGTTACGCCCTACGAGTTCTTCCAGACGAAGGACCTGACTATTTTCAAGGTCGAGGTGCCTCCTTATCGGGGAGCGGAGATCGAGTTTTATCGAAACTTTTCGGAATGGATAACGAACTCAAAATTCAGGGAAGTCGGTTTGATAGGCGGACTGGACGCGAGCCTTCGGACCGACGACTCTACCCACAGGCTTGTGCACACCAGCGCATACACTCCAAATCAACACCTCAAAAATGCGAAGATCCTCGAAGATGAGCAGATTATTGT
>JAPCJU010000212.1 GCA_027886795.1 Nitrososphaerota archaeon
CGATAAAGCCGAAGGACGAAGGTTGGGGACCCTACTCACAGTTCTCGGATATTGACGGAAATTTATTCTGGCTTTTCTAGTAATATCATAGGGATCGTTTCAAGAGGATATTTGGAAGTCGTTATGCGCAATTCAACGAGAGCCGGAAATCCTCTATACTTGCAATATATTATTGATTTGAGATAAAAATTGCAAGTTGAGCGAGAGTTATCATAGCTACTTTGCAAGTACCAGCTCTAAAGGCCTAGTCGGCTGACTAGTCTCTCAAACTGTTCGTCGGAAATCCATTCTATTTTCAGATATTCTCTAATTTCCTCATCGCTCATCCCGATCCTCCTTGCCTCCTCCACCGTGGGGATGTACGCTTCGATCTCAATGGGGCTGTCTACATACTCAAACTCCATGAGAAATATCTTTTTTCCATCCATGAACTGCTTGACGTGGTGGAGTTCATGTACAACGTCAAGATAGACGACAGCTTGATCAGCGGTTCGCAGGTGATAGGCACTCACAATTAGGTGACCATCTTCATCGCTGACCGACATGTAACCGAATTTCGCTGAATAAAATTCAATTTTCAGATTGGCTAGAATTTCATCCGTCTTTTTCCCAAAAAGCTCTCGAATCACGGGAACATTTTCGAATCCGGAGAAAAAGTCAGTAAAACGATAGAGAGTGACCTTCGCCTCCCTGGTTATTTGCACATCTGGAATATTGATGCTTGGCAGCGTCATCACTCGGAGTTTTTTCCTAAACGTGTTCAGTATTGGGACCAGAATGATTGTTTAGTTTAGGGACAAAACAAATTCATTCAAGTGACGATTGAAATCAGATGGTCTCTCAAGCATTGGTAAGTGCGAAGAATCTCTCAAAATCACTAACTTTGATTTTGGAATGTTTTCTTTCATATAGACTGACCAGGTCAATGGAGCCATCTTATCCTCTTCGCCAGCTATGATCAGCACAGGAATTGATATTGACTGCAATTTCTGGCGCACATCGAAGCTGTTGCAAGCTTCATAATCTCCCGCTGCAACTCTGCTGTCGCACTTTAAGATTTCATTCGTAACAAATCTGATCGTCTCCAAGTTTGTCTTTGAAGAAAACTGTCTGGGTCCAACGACGGATTTTACAGTTTCCTCGAATCGCGATCTGAGCCCCTCTCTTATCGATGGGAGGACTCCCAGTTTCGCACCCGTACAAACAAGTACCGCACCCTTCAAATTACCGGGGTGCTCTATCGCTTGAATCAGAGCGATGGCTCCACCCATAGAGTGGCCGACAATAACGGCCTTTTCCGTGCAGGTCTTTGTCATGAATTCGGAAACAATGTCGGCGTATGCTTTGATCTCTATCTCGCGGCTAAGAGCGGAAGATTTGCCGTGGCCGGGAAGATCGAGCGTGATTATCTTGAAACGGTCAGAGAGAATTTTTTGATGATTCCAAAATGAAGAGTTTTCGCAGGCGCCATGTACAAAAACTATCGACCTGCCTGATCCGACCTGATCGTAAGCGACGTTAGAACCTTTCAACATAAGAAGGGGCGCGCTAGACGTTTTCTATCACACTCAAATTATTCTCAGAAATCGAACAGGGCTCGGCCAAAAACCGCAAGTATTCTATCAACATCAGGAGGTATCCACAAGCCATGGGTATAAGTAATTCGAATGAGGTTTTGAAAAACTACATACCGATTGAACTGAACAAATAATTCTTAATCACTTCAAAATGAGCACTCGATTTTCGAGACTGAGCCAACACTTCTGAAGCTCCATTATCGATTTAGATTTCTATTCTCGAATGAAACTCTCCGTAGGAAGATCGGAGTGCATCGCTTACTTCTCCCGTTGTCGCTCTTGACCGTACCGCGTCGATAATCAAGGGAACAAGATTTCCTCGGACGAAAGGATCTTTCA
>JAPCJU010000213.1 GCA_027886795.1 Nitrososphaerota archaeon
GACTCCTGGGTCTCCCAGAAGCGTTGCGGTAAGCATCCGGCAAAGATACAATCTTTACGCCAACGTCCGGCCGATCAAGACGTTCAAGGGCCACGTGACGAGATTAGGCGAAGTCGATTTCGTTTGCGTACGGGAGGCAACCGAGGGGATGTACAGCGGGATCGAATACAGGCTAACAAATGACGTTGCGATTGGCATTAGAAAAATAACGAGGCAGGCTAGCGAAAAAGTAGCAGAGTATTCTTTCAGAGAAGCAGAAAGACGTGGATGGAATACCGTTTTTGCGATAAACAAAGCAAACATCCTAAAGGAGACCGACGGCCTATTCATGCAGGCCGTGAAAGATGTCGGAGGAAGACATCCAAAAATAAAACTGGAAGAGTACTTTATCGATAATTTTTCTCAGCAGCTCGTGAAAAATCCGCAGGTTTTCAACGAGACCGTAATTCTAAGCACGAACTTGTTCATGGACATAGTATCGGAAGAAGCGTCTGGATTGATAGGCAGCATCGGTACCGTTTACTCTGCAAACTTTGGAGACAAATACGCAATGTTTGAGCCTGCTCATGGAAGCGCGCCAAAATATAAGGGGCAGGATAAGGTCAACCCAGTAGCGACAATATTATCCGGTGCTTGGCTGCTAAGCTACATCGGTGAGGAAGTGCACTCCAAAGCGGTTTTTGACGCGACAAAGAGCGTGATAGAAGAAAACAAAGTTATAACTTATGACCTGGGCGGGAGCGCAAAGACGTCTGAGATGGCTCAAGCTATAGCCGTTAAAGTAGCAAAGGCCCTCAACTAAACCGATCGTAACTTGCCCTAACTGTTCCTTCTATTTGCAGCCCGAATTTCGTGACATTGTAAAACTTCGTTTCCGGATAGATGGAGATTAGATACTCCAGTGATTTCTTTCCCCAGAGTAATTTGGTTTGTCTTTTTGGATTTGGGGAATCGGAATACCGGTTAACAGAATAACTTCCTTCAACCCTCCCGAAATCCATCCCTGCAATTATCACTGACGATGGATCGAAATTGCAAGTAACGTAGCACGCCCTGTCGCCGTCGGTGAAACCTCCAAAATTTCTGATCGGCAGTCGTGACGCGACCTGAGTTGTACCCAAAGTCTTCCTCCCCAGTCTGGGGACTATTTTTTTGATAAGTTCAATGTTGTCGCCGTGGGCGTGTGCGAAAACAGTTTCACTCTCGCTGTATTTTTTCAAGGTTCCTTCTGAGCAGCTGTCAAGATCAGAGACGATTATCCTGGAATCCACGTCCCTTACCAAAAGTGCCTCGGCTGCACCATCAGAAGAAACAATCGTCGGTTTCTTCTCTCTGAGAAAAGACAGAAGACCGGTAAGATCAGATTCAAGGGAAGGACCAGCCCCAAAAACGACCACATTTCTTCCCTTGATGCTGTTTTCCACTTCTTCTAGAAGATCGGAATCATTTTGCAAATGAAGCAGATTCCACAACAGGTCTCGGCTCGAAATGTCCTTGGCTCCGTCCAATCCGAGCGAGTCTCTAATCAACGCATAGAATTTATCATGCCAGAGATTGCCTAACTGCGGAGCGGATTCGTTCGCCATGAAATCAAGACACGCGTAACCTTATGAGATAAGCAAGACGGCCTGATTTTCAAACTATGTCGAAACAGATTTCCGGGAAACTGGCGGCTATCAATCTCGGTGATAAATA
>JAPCJU010000214.1 GCA_027886795.1 Nitrososphaerota archaeon
CTCAGGCCTCCGTTCCATCTACGTCGATTCAGAGCAGGGAGAGTCGGCTTCCAATACACGGCATACGAAAACGGATTGCCGAAAAGATGTCAAAGTCGGTTCACACTGCGGCACATGTGACTCACATCGACGAAGTGGATTTTACTCAATTAATTGCCCTAAGAGAAAAGGCAAAGCCAATCGCGGAATCTCAAAACGTCAAACTCACCTTCATGCCGTTCATAATGAAGGCGGTGGTCTCTGCTCTGAAGGCGTATCCGTACTTTAACGCAACTATCGATGACGAAAAACAGGAGATAATAGTCAAGAACTATTACAACATCGGCTTTGCAACAGACACAAACAATGGACTCTTGGTGCCCAACGTGAAGGACGTCGATAAGAAAGACATCATTCAACTCTCAAGAGAAATCGAAGAACTTTCCCAGAGAGCACGGGATGGCAAGATTGCGCTGGATGAAATCCAGGGTGGGACATTCACGATAACGAATATCGGAACGCTTGGCGGAATGATCTCAACTCCCATCATCAACACGCCGGAAGTAGCGATACTCGGGGTTCACAAGATTCAGAAGAAACCGGTAGTTCGGGACAATCAGATCGTAATCAGAGACGTGTCCTTCGTTTCGCTTTCATTCGATCACAGAATAGTCGATGGGGCGGATGCTGCTCGCTTTACTTCGAAATTGATTTCGATACTTGAAAATCCTGGATTACTGGTTTTTGAGAAAAACTAACAGCCTGATTATCGGAAAGGAAAAGCAATCGAGATAGCGAGTACTATCCCGAACGCCCAGTTTGATAGAAGCGCGTTCACCGTGAATGAAAGGTAAAAGGGAGGAGGCTCGGAGCTCCTTCGAAATGAAGATGCCTTACGGGACAAAATCAAGCCGGAAACAATCGGCGCAGCGATACTAGCAATTGGCAGCCGTCCAATAATTACTAGCACTATAATTATTGCATAGGAGGTTATTGAAAGGAGGAGGGAAGATTTTAGAGCTGCAGACCTTCCCAGAACCGTTCCCAAACTAAATTTTCTTGCCTTCGAATACACTTCATAAAAAATCAGATCATGGTCGATTAGAATGCTTACCGTCATCGAGCCAACTGCGATGGAGACGATAAAAGCAAGGAGGCTCAGTTGACCGGTTTGAACGTAGAATGAACCAAGTACTGGAATCGGACCGAATGCTAATACTATGGCAAGCTCGCCGAGACCATAGCCCTTGTAGTCCAATTTGAGCGGGGGAGCCGTGTAGAAAATTGCCAGAAGTATACCTGATACTCCAAAAATCAAAGACCAAATTCCAACAACCAAGGAAAAGTAAATCGCGAAAGTAAGGCTACCCGCAAACAAGAGGTAAGAAATGATCTTGGCATTTCTGAGAGTGATCATTTTCCTCGGCAGCGGTTTCCACCCACCGAAATCCTTCGGAAAGAAGTCATTCGCAATATCATCGACACCGTTCTGGTAGTCGTAGCAGTCGTCAATCCCGTTTGCACCGAGATGCAGGAGAATCACTCCGGCGAGCACAAACACGAAATAAATTGGATTGAATCTGTGATCTATTGAATACGCGAGGGCTGTACCCACGGAAGCCGGGAGTATGATTAATGGGAGGAATTGAAC
>JAPCJU010000022.1 GCA_027886795.1 Nitrososphaerota archaeon
GAGTAGGAAGCTCCGACCTCTTTCGCTAGATCGTCCGCAGTTCGGTCAGAGTCCTCAAGTGCCTGAAGAATCTTCACCCTAGTGTCGCAAGGCGTTACGAGCTTGAAACCCGAAATCTCGATGACACAGAATTGTCCCATTCGGCTGGAGATTTCTTTTACTTTCAAGATCAGCACTAAATCGACGTGACGTCCTTTTTAGTCTTTAGGCCAAAACCCGAAGAATCGGGACTAGAACCTAAAATCTATCGCCGGAGAATTCGATATGTCTCTTCCAGAGAGCCTCATTGTAGGGCATTAACTGGTCGATTACATCCATGCTCGAGATCAACATCCGCCTGCAACAATATCTTTTCAGGCCCAACGAATCCAGGACCTTTGCCGGATTTTCTCCATTCTTGACTTGACTTTGGAACTCGCCGTACTTGTCTGCGACTAATTTTCCGCAGGTGAAGCACCTAACTGGTATGATCATATGAAATTACCTGTAAGATTTTTGTTTCCTTCGTCTAGCTCCAGGTCCCCCGAATTTCTTCGTTTCGGATTGCCTTGCATCACCTGAAAGCAAGTGGACATCGTGCTCGATTAACCTCTTTCTTAACTCCTGACCTCTGGTCCAATCAACCATAGCTTTCGAGATCGCCATTGCCGCAGCTTCCGCTTGGCCCATGAATCCCCCGCCAGACACACGCACGTCGATGTCGACCTTGTCTCTTAACTCACCAGAAAGTACGAGAGGTGTCATTATTCGCTGGCGAGAAACGGTGGGAGTCATGACCTCAACCGGCACATTGTTGACCCTAATCCTTCCAGTCCCCGGCATTATGGCCGCCGTTGCCCTTGCTTGTTTCCTAGCACCGGCGTAAAGCTTTGTTTTCCTAGTTGTTACCATTGATATTTACCTCGCTAATTTTCCGAAGGTGCTCCCTTCCATCCGATGCGCTGTGCGACTTCTCCCAGTGGAATGTAGTATGCGAGCGGCTTTGTTGCCTTCGCCTCTTCAAAATTGGTGAACGAAATTTTTTCGAGCTCTTTTGGTATTTCTGTATAGACTCGAAGTCTTCTGAGGGCGGCGATACCACTTGGTTTCGATCGCGGTATCATCCCTCTGATCATTCGGGTTAACATCCCCGCGGGTGTCCTCGGATGGAAAGGCCCGTGCTTTGGATGAACGACGCTTGCTATCTTAAGCCGATCGAAAAAGTCTCGCATCACGCTCGCTCGGCTTCCTGATAGAAGCACCTTGTCAGCGTGCACGACGACTACGCTGTTGCCATTCAGGAGAAGTTTTGCAACCTTCGAGCCCATTCTTCCCAAAATCTGACCGCTCGCATCAATGTAGTACTTTGTCGGTTGAATCCGTTTCTCTTCAACAGATTCCTCTGATTTTAGTTCTTGAATCGTACTAGCCAAGCAGCAACACATCCTTTACAGAAGGAGTAGACTCCATGAATTCGCCAATGCCCAAGCAGGTCCCTCCTGATGCCTTAATTTTCGACCGCGCGTCCTTGGAGAAAGAATAGGCGGCAATCGTAACTTTGTGGTCTATGGTTCCTAGTCCTAGAACCTTCCCCGGAACCAAAACCCTTGATCCATCGCTTGAATTTCGAGAAATGTCCGCGAGGTTCACGACCGGCCTATTTTTCCTACTAGTAAGCAATGCTTCTGAAACATCCTTCCAGATTCTTTGCTTCGATTTTTTTGAGTGTTTTTCAGTCTGAAAACCCAATTTCAATCTGACTTCGTTTTGTTTCATACTAACCACTATTGTTGTGCGGCGACCCCGATAGAGAAATCTTCCAGACTTTTCTGAAGTTTCTCGATTGCTCTGATAAAAATTTCCGGTGCAGGGATAGAACCCACTGATTCGATGTAAAGTTCGTACTCGTCGGGCTTTCCGGTCTCCGTAAGGACGGAAGCGGAAGTCGCCTGCCACTTTGCGTGTTCAGTTCCCTTGCCGAGCCTCGCATATGCTTCCAATTTTACTTTTTGACCCGGAGCCAGTTTTACGATCGGAATAAGATCGCTGATCGGCTTCGTTTCTGGATCTTCAGAGACAAGATCGCTTGAATTAACTGCACGAATCTTGTCAGTCGCCTCCGCGTCCAAAACCAAAAGGACCCTACATTTTGGACATCCTAGGGCGCTCTTGCAATCGCAGTCCTCCGGTAAATTGTACCTGTTGAGGTCTGTTTTCAGAGGAATCAAGCCCAGCCTGTGAGCCACCAACTCGTCAAACATTACCGAGGAGTTTTCGAGGATGACGACATCGTCAATTGCCATCGTAGGAACCTGCGAAATGGCGATTCTCCTAATGGCGTTGGCGTAAGCCCTCTCTACTCCCTTTATTCGAAGCCTTATTCTCGAAGGATGAGACTCAATTACATCTAAAGATACCAAGATAACCAACACTCTCCAATCAAATATACAAGCAAGACAAAAAGGCGGAACCTAATCGTAACAAGGCCATCGCGTAACATGCGTTTAAAGCCTTATCGGTGGAGCCGGTCCAATAATTCCAGTTAATCTTCATTTTCCTCGCCCAAGTTTAATTGTCTTGTTATGACCGCGCTAAGATCAAGCAAACCTTCTCTGGTCGTGGCTGAAACCGGGTAAAGCTCGCTCGCCATGCCTGATTTAGCCATATCTCGAAGTAAGATTGAGTCCAGTTCGTACGTGAACTTTGATTCCTCTCTAAGGGCATCTTCCAGTCTGTAGACATTTGATGACCACGAAAGGACTTTCTTCAAATTCGGTCCCAGCAAATCCTTTCTTGAAAGGACAGAAATCTGAGGAACCTTCAGCCGCAAGCGGATCGAAGCACTGAGTAATGCGATACTGATGAAGTTGCTGGGAGTTGAAACGAGGGTCGAATCGAAGAGGAAGAGCATTGATTTGCCCTCCGCCTGCAAATTGTCTACAAGGTAAGGCCCGCTATTCCTGTAGGCGAAGAGCTCTATCTGGCCCGGAGTATCAAAAATTGCATAATCTGGATTTATCGATTCCAGCGACTCTTGAATATCATTGATTCTCGTTGCAACCAGATCAGCCGCCATTATGAGGGCCCCGTTGGGTCCAAGCTGATAATTCTGCATAATAGTGGAGAGATCGATGAACTCCCTGATGTCGATATCCGGTTCGTAGGGCATGTCCTGCACACCCGGATCCAAGTTGACTGTGGCTACGGTCGAGCCCTTATCGGAGTACCAGGGGGCAAGGACAGAACACAGCGATGATTTACCGGAACCTGCCGTCCCCGTAAGGAATATTGCACGCATTTGAATGAAAAAAGATCCAATTCCTTGAGAGATGAATGTTTCCGTTTGAAGATGACAAAAGCAGATCCAGCAGGAAATTTGCACGAAGCAGGCAGAGCTTCGCAAGTTACGGCAGAAATCATAGTGGTGGGTAACGAGCTCCTTAACGGGACTACCCTCGATACTAACTCTCACTGGATGTCGCAAGAACTAACCACTCTTGGAGTAATAGTCAACAAGAAAACTACGATCCGCGATGAACTCGAAGTTATTTCAGCCGCTTTCGTGGAGTGCCTAAACAGAAAACCGGAATGGATCTTCTCCATCGGCGGGCTCGGCCCAACGTATGACGACATGACGATTCAGGGGCTTTCCATAGCACTCGGACAGAAATTGTACCTCGACAGACGGGCCGTTGAAATGCTGAAGAAAAGTTACGAGGTGAGAAGAAAAATGTTCAACACGCCTCTTCGGAGAATGCCCAAATCCAGTTTGAAGATGGCGATGATTCCAGAAGGCTCTACACCCCTTCCGAACTCGGTCGGCAGCGCTGCTGGGGTCCTAGCTAAATCCGGAACGACGACGATAGTATGTTTTCCTGGAGTCCCCAGCGAAATGAAGGCGATTTTCTCTGAGCAGGCAGCACCGATATTGAAAGAGGGGGCATCAAGATTCATTCATGCCGAGGAGTGGCTTGAAGCAATTGGAATCTCCGAGTCTCGTCTTTCAATTCCAGTTTCAAGAATTGCAAAAAAATACTCGCCTCTGCTTTACATCAAGTCCCATCCGATGGGTTTCGAGAACGGAAAATCCATCATCCACATTCAATTGATCTTGAGCGCGAGAGCTGATGAACGGGAAAGTTCGATCGGGATTTTGGAAAAGGCCTCTTCCGAGATGTTCGAGGCTGCAAGAAAACTCGGCGCGAAGGTCAGGAAGATGAAGTCAGTAAGATGATTCTGCGCTTGGCCGTAGCAGCCGCATCCTTCTTTCTCTGCCGCACTTGCCGCACTTAAAATTCGCATACCCCCTCGGGTTTCGCACGTTTTCATAATTCACGATGTAATTCTTTGTTCGCGTCATACAACGATCGCAAAACCTCAATTCAAATTGTTCCGACAAAATTCTGTTTAGTCCCAGTACTTTTTGGTCTCGATGAATTTGAGCTTTGCTTCCAGAAGATCCTCGTAAAACTCTTCATCAGAATCGTGCATCCGCGATAGCACTCTTGCTGCCATCTGCGGACCAACACCATAAACGCTCTGCGCGATGATTCCTTTCTTGCCATAAGCTAGAACGAGATCCGCCGATCTCCTAGTTTTTGACAAAATGTCATTTTCCTCCTTTGTGAGGTTCTGGACTTTCGATCTTTTCTTGATTAGAGCATTCGCAGTAAACCTCGCACCATAAAATATCACCGACAAGAGCTTCGAACCGCACTTTTCGCACGCCGGGAATTCAGGAAGATCTCCCACTCTGACGAATTCTTTCAGAAATCCGCAATCAAAGCAAAGCATGCTCATGACCTCCTTTGCAGCATGTGATTTCATCGATTCTGTTGTACCGACAGCGGGTTCCGAAAAATCTTCGTCTTCTGCGTATCTGGACAGAATGTACATTGCTAGCGGACTGGGTTTTTCCGTTATTACGGTCGATACGCGAATCTTGCCTTCTTCACATTCCTTTAGAATCTCTGTCGTTCTGGGGATATCGACCTTCGTCGCAAACGCTTCTCGCAAGGTCTCCTCATAAATCGGTGTAAACCTGAATTTTATTCCGAGCTCCTTCATCTCATCTCCGGACATCATCCTGCCTCGCTTCAAAGCGCCGAATCTCTCCGCGATAAATTTCATCTCGTACCCGAATGGAAAGTGCTTTCGCAAAACTCCCTCGATGAAACCGGGCAAAGTATTGTCGTAATGGAATAATTTCTCGGCGAGTTGCTCTGTTTCGTATTCATCTGTTGATAATTCAATCAGGATTCGATATCCATCGCTCCACCAGTGTCTTACGAGGCCACCCATCCGGACGAGTATTTCTTCAAACAGTTCACCCATAGTCGAATTAACCCTGTCACCCGCAGAAGTGTGAATGATGAGAAAATTCTTGAACCGCTCGACCACGAATCTTTTTTCTGTCGGCACTCTAGAGACCTGAGCCTGTGCCCGTACTTCATCCACCACCTCGTTTCTCGCAGATTTTTCGGCGTTCCAATTTAGGGCAAATGTCAGATTGGAATCTTCTATAGGCTTCTCTATGAGGGACTGGACCCTGTTTCTTTCGATTGCAACACCCCTCGCAACAGTTTCCGGGATCGGTATCATCTCTCCGTCCCAGCCTGGAATTGCGGCGCTCGGATCGACAATAGGAGTCACGTAAACGAGATCTTCCTGGATAGATTCGATCTGCCACACCTTGCCCTTGATGATGAAGTGCACGCCCACTTTGGCATGAAGCATCATGAACTCCTCCCCCAAGATGCCGACTTTCTTCTGTGTCGTCATGTCCAGAACGGAATACCTGCGTTCGTCACGGATCATGGAAAGATTCTCAAAATAGTATTCACGGCATTTCCTTCTCCTGGTAATTCGGTCGTTGTCGAGCGTGAGATAACCCATTTTTTCCATGAAGGTCACAACTGAAAGCAGTGAGTTCTTTGTCAGCGACTTGAACGAAAACGACCTGTGCGAGATCTCGATCACCTCGTCAATCGAAATCTCTCCGTACTCCATGAGCAGTCCCGCGACTTGGTGAGAAAGCACATCCAGAGGTGATTCATGAATCAGGGTTGGCTCCAGATGTTTTGCGAGAGCTTCGTTGGAGATTGAAATGGATTCAAGCGCGTCTTCAGGACTGACGGAGAGGATTATCCCTTCCGATTTTCGCAAAAGCGTGTGACCAGACCTGCCGACCCTTTGAATCAGAGAATTAACCTGCCTGGGTGACATGTATTGTATGACAAGATCTACGGATCCAATGTCGATCCCGAGTTCTAGGGTGGCCGTCGAAACCATTGCTCTAATAGTTCCATCTTTGAATTCCTGTTCAACCCTTTCGCGTTCTTCCCTCGGAAGAGATCCGTGGTGAACTCCAGCTTTGATTCCGAGCATTCCGAGCCTAGAACCCAGCTCTTCAGCCGTCGTCCTGCTGTTGACAAAAATCAGAGTTCGATCGTGCCCCTCGATGAGATCCATTATTCGTTGAATTCGCGCAACAGTGTTGGGAGTTACAAATAGTTCTCTTGATTGTAAATCGTCCTCCTTGGTGGGGATCGGCATTTCGACTGCGTACTCTGCGATTTTCCGAATTTGGCTAGTGTCGACAATTCTAAAACTCCTTTTCTCGCCACAGAGAAACCTCGCGACTTCGTCAGGATTTCCGACGGTCGCTGAAAGACCGATCCGCTGGAAGCCGGTTCCGACCAGTTTCTCGAGCCTTTCGAGGCCGAAAGACAATTGTGAGCCCCTCCTGTCGTTTGCGAGTTGGTGTATCTCGTCAACAACCAGATATCTGAGGCTCTTCAGATTGGTTCGCAGCCTGGATCCGACCAGAAGGACTTGCAGTGTTTCCGGGGTGGTGATCAGTATGTCGGGCGGGTGAAGGGCCTGTCTTCTCCTTTCGCTCTGGGGCGTATCGCCGTGCCTGATTTCGACCGTTAGACCAAGCAGCTTTGCCCAGTGGCTGATTCTCTTCAGCATATCCCTGTTCAAAGCTCGCAGAGGAGTGATGTAGAGCGCCTTCGTGCCGAAGCTTCCCGGATCTTTCTTGATTTTTTCAAAAACCGGGAGCAGTGCAGCTTCAGTTTTTCCAGATCCGGTGGGAGAAATTATCAGCACATTTTCTCCTGAAAGTATGGCGGGTATCGCGACCGTCTGAACCGGAGTTTCCCTTTCGAATCCGAGGCCGGAAATTATATCTCGGATTTCCTTGGATAGAAATTCAAAGGAAGGCTTTTCCAACATTATCTACTTTTTCTTGGGCGGATAGAGCAGAATCTCCAATTTAATAAGCAATCATGTTAGAGACCGCCGGAAGATGAAAAGACAAGCTCGAAAGGGTAAGCTTAAGCGATAGCTAATCGAATAATCGTACCATGAGTTCGTCTGGCTCAAGTCCAACCAAGAGCGTCGCCGATATCCTGAGAAGCGTACCGGATGAGAATGCGTTTTACTTTTACAGGGGAGAAGGATCTCCTTCGGGACTGAAAGCGACGAGTCTTCGCGAGTTTCTCGCGCAGGTAGAAATTGCAGATCCAAATTCGCTGCAGTATCACGCCAGACGAGGGGATTTTGAAAAATGGGTGCGAATGCTTGGGGATCCGACACTTGCAAAGCAGCTGCAAACTGTTTCATCCCAGGAACTGAGCCCCGAGGAATTGAAGTCGAAGATGTTGCGAGTGATACGAATGCGAGTCGGTAAACTCCGCAAGCTCGCCCACGAATCTGAATAACTTTCGCTGATATCGATAAACCCAATTAGATCATTTTTCCCTCCGCTTGCGATCCCCCCTCGGGGGGCCCTAGTCGTTCCATGCTTATGCAAAAGCTCTTTGTCTGGACAGCTTGAAACGAGCTGAACGGTACAAAAATATGCACCGTTGCTTGGACGCGGGGAAAACGGCATAATAAATCAATGAGGAAAATATGTACTATACAAATTGGAAATAGTGTACTTTCACAAACTGTTAAACTGTCTGCTATTACAATAACTGTTCGGCATTTCGAATTACTGTAATGTTGCAGTAACTTTCTCCTTATAACGTTTCTTGATTACGAGCCAGCTTTGCGGCCAAAAAGATTCTAAGCTAAAACAAATATGCTTGGATTCCTTGAAATTGACTCAAGTGAAGTCTTTGTTGCCTAATCATCTGTTTGATACTGTAGTCGAGTTCGAAAAAACCGATTTCCATGAACCGGTTGTTTTTGGAGGGTTCGTCGGGCCGGGCCTTGTTGGATTGGTTTGCGCCGGTTACATGATCGAAAAATTGAATCTTCACGAGATCGCTCACGTTCGCTCGCAGCACATCCCCCCCGTCGCGGTCTTTGTGGGTGCCAAGCTTCGACACCCGTTCAGAATCTATAGCGACGATTCTGGCAAGACAGTTGTCATGATATGTGAAATGCCAATTGATATTGAGGGCCTGTACGAGATTTCTTTAGTATTGCTTGATTGGATAGAGGGGATCCGTGCCCGCGAGATTGTGATCCTGGACGGAGTTGGGGTTTCTGGAATTCCTGACCAGAGGGTCGCTTACAGCGTAGCCAATGAATCTAGGATGAAGGAGTTAGAGCAAAAAGGCATCACCGCGATTCAAACTGCCATGATAGGCGGTATCGGTGGTGCTCTCTTGAATCAGAGCCTGACTCGAAGGATAAGCGGCGTATCTTTGCTCACTACGGCGTCGATTGAGCTGCCCGACCCCGGTGCGGCCCTTACCCTCATAAAGTCGATCAATCAGATCTACGGCTTGGGAATACCAACCGCTGATCTCGAACAAAACGTCGAAAGACTCAATGAACGCCTAAACGCCCTTGCCGATCAATACAGGAAACTGAACGATCAACTTCCGGAAAGCGACAAGCGACCATACGCCTGATCGCAGCCTAAATTCGAGGCCTGCATTGATGAGCTCCCGCTCGACGGTTATGGTCAAGAATGCCATCGTTTCCTCATCGCACGAACTGGCCTCATTCTGGGGAGCAAACACTCTACAGAGAGGGGGAAATGTCGTCGACGCTGCCCTCGCAACCAGCGCGGTTCTAACTGTCGTCCAGAACAACATGTGCGGATTGGGCGGAGACCTCTTTGCCCTCATGAAAATCAATGGCAAAATCACCGAGATAAATGGGAGCGGAAGAGCCGCATCGGCTTCAACTATCGAATCTTTTACAAAAAAAGGCCTCAAGCAAATTCCTTCCCGCGGGCCGCTTGCGGCAATCACTGTTCCTGGCATAGTACACGCTTGGGGAGAACTTTCAAAATATGCCACGATGGAACTCAAGGATTTGCTCGCGCCCGCAGTGAAGTATGCGGAAACAGGATTTCCGATTACTGAGAAATACGCAGGATCGATTCGTGCATCCCAGAATTCGTTAGGGAACTTTGGAGAATGGAGACGGATTTTCATTCCGGGGGGACTGTTTCCTAGTCGCGGGGATCTCTTTATCCAGAAAGATCTTGCTAACTCGCTAAGAGCGATAATTGAACGAGGTCCCGAGGACTTTTACAAGGGAGAGCTCTCCGAACGACTTGTAGAAGGGATCGCTGATCAAGGAGGAATCCTCAATTCTGACGATTTTGCAGATCATGAATCGACCTGGAATACCAATCCGATTTCTACGGAATACCGCGGGGTGAAAATTTTCGAAACTTCGCCAAACAGCCAGGGAGCCACGATCTTGCTTTGGCTGAACATGCTTGAATCATTTGATCTAGTGGCGTTTGATTCCGAAAAAGTTTCGAAGCTTCTGATCGATACCTGTCTCAGAGCCTACGCCGAGCGAGCAAGATCCATAGCTGATCCAAAATTTTTTCCTTTGCCTAGAGACTTCACATCCAAGAGTTTTGCGCAAGAGGTCTTGAATTCTGAACGTCTGGACATTCATCTTAAGGATGCAGAACCGCCCGACGGCGATACGACTTACTTCGCGGTCGCCGATCAAGAGGGTAATTGTATGTCAGTTATCCAGAGCAATTACATGGGTTTTGGATCCGGCTTGGTCCCGAAAGGAACAGGAACTGTAATTCATAACAGAGGTTGTTATTTCTCCCTTGATCACTCTCATCATAACTCACTTTCGCCCGGCAAGCGGACATTCCACACTCTTTGTGCATCGCTTGGTGAAAAAGATGGAGAGACCAATTTTGCAGTAGGAACCATGGGTGGGGATGTTCAACCGCAGATTAATGTTCAACTTATGACACAACTGATCGATTTCAATAAAGATCTTCAGAGAGCTATCGATCAACCACGATGGATTATCCCGATGACGATTTATGAAAGGCCGACAACGATCTATTGCGAATTTGAACCCTATGACGCCCTAACATTGTCTGGTCGTTTGAGGGTCGAACGATTAGGTGGACTTTCTTCCATGGCCGGCCACGCGCAAGCCGTCTACAGAACACAAGATGGATTATTTGGGGCAGCTGACCCCAGAGGGGATGGCGCGAGTGTGGGTTTCTAAAAATTGATTTCCAATCAAAATGGACTTTGCAGCCGGGCGATCTGTGCCGAAACTCTGTTGATGTATTCCTCCAGTCTGGATAGGATCGTTTTCGAAGTAATCACTCCGACCAGTCTGTCTCTTTCCATGACCAGTATTCTTCTGATGCCCTTCTCCGCCATCAACTTTGAGACAGCGTCAATGCCCAAATTCCCCTGAACCGTAACGAGGTTTTCAGTCATTATCTCCTTCAAGTTGACTGTAGCTGCACTTTTGCCTTCGGCAACGATCTTTGAAAGGTAATCCCACTCTGTCACTATTCCGTATGGCTTTCCATCTTTGATGATGATTGCAAATCCATGTTTCTTTTCTTTCATCAATTTCGCTGCCTCCAGCGCAGAAGTATCCGGGGTTAACGAAATGAAATCAGATTCCACAATGTCTTTCGCATAAAGAACCATCTGGTCGTCCATCTCCTCAGTTTGAATTGCTTGACTCCCAACACTCACCGCAATAAAAACGAATTCCTTTTGCGTTGTATAGTGTCAAAGGTATATCCTGAAAATATTCTATTTTACATTGAATACTCGGAGTTATGGTCAACACACTGCTGTCGCCGGTCCGAGTCTAACCTTTTATTCATGGAACCGCGTCGTCTGTTTGAATATTCAATGAGCACCCCGCGCAAAAGGAAGAAATCTGGTTCCAAGAACACGAAACTTCACTCAGATCTGGCAAACAAAATTGTCAATGATTCGCTCCGCCTTCGAACTGGCGAATCTGTGACCATCGAGACGTGGAATAACGGTCTGGATTTTGCTAGGGAAGTAGTAAAGCAAGCTCGCAGAGTTGGTGCCTTACCTCTTTTGATCCTGGA
>JAPCJU010000023.1 GCA_027886795.1 Nitrososphaerota archaeon
ACGCTCGTCGGTTTGTTATCCGGCGGTACACATCTCACAACTGCATCGACGTAACAGTCGTCATAAACCAGCCCATCATCTCTTTTCTCTGAGGTAGGCTGGTTCGCAAATCCAGCGTCGTACAGATGTTTGACGAGAAACTTTGCACTGTTGTCGCCGGTGAAAACTCTTCCCGTACGATTACCGCCGTGAGCAGCAGGAGCTAAACCGACCACTACGAGCCTCGCATTAGGATCGCCATAACCGGGAACCGGTTTTCCCCAATAATCAGAGTCCGCATATGACTTTCTTTTTTCGATGGAAATCTTTTCCCTGAACTCGACGAGCCTCGGACACCTTCGGCACGAAATGATTTGCTGAGAAAGCTTGTTCAGGCTTTTGTTACTTGAAACTGTTTTCAAATTCGACAAGAACCGTCATCATCTTGCGATAAATTAGGATGGTCGAAAAGTCTAGAAGGATTTCGGAAGTCCCAACTGCCGTTCAGCGATCACCGAAAGTAAGAGCTCTTCAGAAATCGGATGTATTTTGTGGACCCGGACGTCCCGCCAGTATCTTTCTACGTCGTAATCTTTGTAATATCCATGAGCCCCAAAGGTCTGGAGTGCTCTATCGGTAGCGTAACTTGCCGCACTTTCTGCTTCAAGCAGCGCAAGATTAGCAAAATTAGTGAAATTCTGACTTTTTCCAGCTAGCGAGCAAGCCTTCAGCATCAGAGCTTCTGCAGTAATGAGCTGAGCCATCGCCTCCGCTAAAGGAAATTGAATTCCCTGATTTGATCCCAGTGCTTTCCCGAATACTATTCTCTTCTTCGAATGGTCTGCCGCATCGTTCACGGCGAGCCGTCCCGCACCTATGAGAGAAGCAGCTGTTGCGACTCGATCCAGGTTGAAACTGTCCACGGCATTGTACCATCCATTGTCAAGCTCCCCAACGATATCATCATCGCTTACGTGCAAGCCGTGGAATTCAATATCAAAATTATTGATAAAGTCCATTCCAAGTTTGTCTAATTTCTTTTTCTTGATACCCGGACTGCTAGCCGGCACCAAAAACATCGATAGCCCCTTCGATTTCTTGCCCGAGTTTTCGATCGGGATCGTCCTCGCAAAGACGATGAGATAATCGGCTCTGTCGACATTGTTGACAAACCTTTTTGAACCTGAGAGATCGAAACCCTTGGAAGTTTTCAGGGCTTTCGATTCAAGGGACGTAGAATCTGAGCCGGATTTTTCTTCTGAGAGAGCAATGGAGATTTTGAGGTCGCCGGTTGCGAGTTTCGGGAGGATTTTGCTTTTTTGTTCCTCGGAAGATTTCGCAAACAAAGTCGATACAAGGCATCCGCTAAGGAATAGATACGATCCCAAACCCGAGTATCTTTCCGCAGTTTCCTGCGTCCCCAGAGCGAGGTCTAAGAGAGATCTGCCCATGCCTCCCCATTTTTCTTCAATCATTAGTCCGAAAAGTCCAGCTTTTGAAATTGAATTCCAGTATTCGTCTGGAAACTGAGAATTCCTGCACTTTTCCCGCCAGTATTTTTCATCATACTCCGAGGAGATTGCTTCTACCTTTGCAACGACTGATCTATCGTACTCAAAATCCATTGGACATCAATAACTCCGCGGAAGGTGCAGGACTTTCTGCCCCAAAAAATTCAATACCATTTCCTCGGGTACTGGTCCGGTTCTAAACAGTCTAGAATCTCTCCAGTGCCTTTCAATGTCGGAGGATTTCGCATACCCCAGCCCACCATACGTCTGAATCGCCCTGTCTGCGGTATAGAAGGCAGATCTCGCTCCCATGAAAGCTGCCACGTTTGCCGAGACCGCGCAATCGAGGCCTTGATCAAACTCCCAGGCCGCTTTTTGAGTAACGGCCCATGAGGCCTCAAGGTCTGCTTTCGATCTTGCGAGCGGAAATTGGATTGCCTGGTTTGAGCCAATCGGTCTGGAAAATACCTGCCTGTTTTTTGCATACTCCACCGCCTTTTGAAGAACAAGCTCGCCCAGCCCGACGCTCATTGAGGCCGTCGAGATTCTTTCGGCGTTCAAAAGTATCGGTAGAAGATCCCAGCCTTTGTCGATTGTGCCAAGTATGTTTTCTTTCGGCACGAAAACGTCTTCAAAGAAGACCTCGTTCGAACCCAGCGCCCGCATCGAGATATCTTCGATTTTCTTTGTACGAATCTGGCCCTGCTTCAGTTTCGATTTTTCAACTAGGAAGAGAGAAAGTCCCTCAGTTCTCTTTGTTGCTTTATTTTTCGGAGTAGTCCGCGCCACTACATTTAGCAGAGTTGCCTTGTGTGCTAGCGTGATCCAAATTTTCTGACCATTGATCAGATAACCGTCCCCCTCTTCAACGGCGCTGGTTTGAATGTCAAGAGTGTTGACTCCCGCTTCCGGCTCCGTAAGGCAAAATGACATGACGTGCTTTCCCGCGCCTAACTCAGGAAGCAGCCTTTCTTTGACCGGGTCCTGCGCGAATGTCTTTATGGTCTGGATAGCAAAAACGCAGATAGCCATTATGATATCCCCTGCTGACATTCCACATCTTCGTGATAGCTCATGAATTGAGATTGAAGTCTCGACGAGTCCCAGTCCTGTGCCTCCTAACTCCGTCGGGACATTGAGGTTGAACCATCCGTTCGACGCTAGAGTCTCAAAGTACTCTTGCGGAAACTCGGCTCTTTCGTCGTGATCCCTCCAGTAAGAATCAGGGAAATTGGATGCGATGGAGGAGAGTGCGTCACGTAGCAGACGCTGATCCTCGGTTTCCTCAAAGCTGAGCAAGGATTGTTGATGAATTCTTTGAACACTCAGTTATCAGGTTTGTTGCTTTCAACGTTATTTGCAAAATACCTGACGCTTCTGATTACCAATTTGTTGGTTAGACAATTTTTCTAGGATACAGAATCAAAAAAAAATCGAGCCTGACACGCTCGAGGAACGGAAAAAGGACGCATTTCTTCGATGGATTTCAATCGGGTTTTGGCTACATGATTATGGTTAAGCTCTTTCTAAAAAAGTTTCGTGTTTTCCGATTGTTCCTATCACAGGCGTGGGGAGTTGTTTTTAATCAAGCCAATACAACGTGCAGACGAACGCTTGAACCAAGTCGGCCTGGTCGGAACCGAGGAAAAAAAACGTGGGACATCAATGGACTGAAGAGCAACTCAAAAGGCACGTGAAGAACGCGATCTATAGGGTGTTTGATGCCGCAAAATCAAGGGACTTTGGAATCCTTGCCTCAATGCACTACCCGAACGATGAACTATTTTCGAAATTTGATTTTTCCGCGCCGTTCAAGAGGCAGACATATTCGCAGGCTCTGATGCACGAGGAAGTTGCATACTCGAACATCTCCGACTTTAATTACAAAATCGACGATCTCAGGATAGATCTGCTCTCACAGGAGGTAGCGATTGCAACCTTCCACCTTGAGACGGGAGGACTGTTCGTCAATGATTACAGATTCGAAGGCAGCCCAGCGAGGACAAGTCTGCGAGCTTCTATGGTGTTTCTTTGGAAAGACGATCAGTGGCTAATAGTCCACGAACACTTTTCCAGTTTTCCGGAAGAGCCGGCGAAAACAAAACAACCAACTGGACTAAAAAGCGCAAGAACTTAACTAGGCGATTTTCGAGTTTTCTTTCCGGATGAACGATATTCATGAGCTTTGATTCTCCCCCAGGAATCGTTACACCTCCAGTTGAAAAATACCTCAATGCAATTTTGAGACCAAGGAATAATGTCCTAAATAATTTAGAAAAGGACGCCGCGAATAATGGTGTTCCAATTGTTGGACCCGCGGAAGGCAATTTCCTTTCTCTTATGGCCATGAGCTGTCAAGCGAAGAATATTCTGGAGGTTGGGACTGCCACGGGGTACTCTGGAATCTGGCTTGCAAGAGTTGCCAAGGAAAATTCGGGTAAACTTACGACGATAGAGTTTGATCCTTCAAGAGCGAAGATAGCAAGCAAGAGCTTTCGAGATGCTGGAGTAGCCGACGCAGTAGAAATTGTGAGGGGCGACGCAAAAGAAGAGGTTCCAAGGTTAGCCAAAAAGTATCCTGGCGGATTTGATCTAGTCTTCATAGACGTAGGGGACAAATCTCTATACGCCGAACTGATCGAGCCTTCTGTGAGAGCCCTTAGAGTTGGAGGCTTGCTCGTTGCAGACAATACTCTCTGGCTGGGACTCGTGGCCGTGCCTTCGGCAAATGGTATTGAAACAAGAAACTTGCGGGAGTACAATAAACGAGTCTATGCAGATGAAAGGCTGTATCCGGTAATAGTTCCCCTACGAGACGGGGTTACTGTTGCGATAAAATTGAAGAACAAGTAAAGGGGACAATAATTTCTTTAAAAGCGAAGGAAGAAGCACTCCTTCGGAACTCCCTGTTTTTTTGGTGAGGGGTCGTGGTGTAGCTTGGTTAACATGCGAGCCTCGGGTCGTAACGTTAGGCGAGATCGCTCGTGACCGCCGGTTCAAATCCGGCCGACCCCATTTCGGGTTCTAGCACCTCGGGCAGCAGCAGCAGGCAGGCTTCTTCCCAAAAGAAACTGCCATATACAGTAAAGGTGCAGTAACACTAATTTCAGAGTTATGGTTTCAAGAAATCTGAGTTTAGGCTATGTGTTTGGAAAACTATCGAATCTATATTGAAGAAAGGCTGTTGCGTGGCCATGAGAGATTACTGGCCCAGCTCTCAATACTTTAATTCGATCGAGATCGTCTAGGAAGTGAAGATCTTTGCCGCAAGACACAATCGCCATCTCTTCAAAGCTCCTAAAGGAGCTAAGGGAGAGCTCGGGCTACACCGTAGAATCTCTAGCGGAGGAGCTTCACAGATCTAAAGACGACATCAAAGAGCTCGAGTCTGGGCGTCCAATCAGTGTCAAAGAGATGGAGAAACTCGCATCAATCTATCAAAGACCCCTTACGATCTTCTTCAACGACGAAGTGCCCAAAATTCCATCTCCACAAGACTACCGAATCAATCGTGAGAAACAACTCTCGCCACGTGTCTTCTTGGCTGAAAGACGAGCGTACTATCTTGCGGAACGGATCTCAGATCTCATAGAAGAAAAAAGTCGAATTCCGGACTACTCGGAAATCAAAGATCCAGCAGGGCTAGCGGTTCGCTTTAGAAACCATCTATTGCGCGGTGAGGATTTCGAAAAGGTAAAACCCAGAACTCATCTTCTCCAATGGTACAAAGATCTGCTGGAAAACAAACTCCGCATTATTGTGATGGAGTACGAACTCAGTACTGATGGTTCTGACGATGTCAGAGCTTTCTCTCTCGATTCAGAAATCAAGGTGATTGTTCTAAACGAAAAAGATCAACCCGCCGTTCGTTTGTTCTCCCTTTTTCATGAAGTCTGCCACCTGATCAGCAGGCAATCAGGCATCTGTTTTCCCAAAGAACGCCAAAGCGAGAAAGAGAAGGGCGAGGGACCTCGAGAAGAAAGATTCTGTGATAAGTTCGCGTCAAAGTTTCTCATGCCATCAGCTGACGTAGATCTGCAAGTGAAGACGCACCCAAAGAGGATTGACTATGGGGGCATGAAGAAGATAGCGGGTTATTTCGGTGTTAGTCGTCAGGCAATGTCGATCGAGCTTAGCGAAAGGCATCTGGCGAAAGCGCTGACGTACAGAGATTACGAAGCCAAAATGGAAGAAGAAGATGAAGAAAAGGAAGATAAGAAAGAAGGAGACAAGAAACGTGGTAAGAAGGGTGGCATTCGAAAAGGGTACTGGGACGACTTCTTCCATAACCGCGTTGGCAACTTTGCACTTCGAACCATAGAGAAAGCGTACCGTGATAACAGGGTCTCCTATAGAGATGCGATGGACATCACTGGTCTCAACTCAAAGTACACCAACAAATTCTTCGGATTAGAGTAATCGCAATGGTTCAGAGTCGCTTCGTCGGGTCTTTCGTGTGGGACACAAGCGCTCTGATAAACCTCGTAAATGACTACCCAAGTAATGCCCGAGTTTTCAATCCAATATGGAATGAGATCAACGGTCACCTCAAAGACAATCTGATGATCGCCCCGAAAGAAGTTTACAACGAAGTCAATTTACAGAAAGATCTGTGTCGGACATGGTGCATGCAACACCAGGGTATTTTCAGAAGTGTCACTATAGAGATGGCGACATTCATGGACTCCAAAGTAAAACCCGTGTACGATGGGAAGTATTGGAGAGACAAGAACATAAACAATCGCCCGTGGCCAGATCCTTGGGTAATCGCAATGGCAGCCGTTGAGGACGCCACAGTGATTTCAGATGAGAGAGATGAAAACAGGCAGAACAAAATTCCGTGGGTCTGTCAAAAAGTAAATGTGAAGTCGATGACTCTGTTCGATTTCTTCAGACAAATACAAGTCTAGGGCCAGTCTGATTAGAACTTTCACAGCGTACTCTCTATCATCGGTTCGCTTTTAGAATCCCTATTTTTGTTCCTTGATTGGAACGGGCCCGACTCACGACATAGCAGATGTTCTGGATGGAATCCCAGCAAAGTCAGTGCTGCGCTGCAACGCGCGCATCAATGCGTCAAGCTCCATCGGAGGCGCGCGAGGTCGACGATGTTCCAAGTCGAACCAAACACCATCGGATGTGACCGCGGCTGCAACATTTTTCGTGGAATTGCGGAATGTATTCCTCACGCGAAATCGCCCGCCGTCGTCAGATAGCCCAACCAGCTCAAAGTCTACTGTAAACTCATCCATTAGTCGCAACTCTTTGCGGTAAACGAGTTCATCTCGCGTTACTACTGGGCCGAACCTTTCGGAAGCGAAACGTGCGAGAGTGAACCCGTTCTGGACAAAGAAAAGCATGCGCGTGTTGGAGGCGTGGTCGAGGTAAGAACTGTTGCCCATGTGGGCGTTGCCGTCAAGGTCGCTCCAGCCGACTCGGAATCGTTCCTCAAAATGATTCGTTTTTCCGGCCATGTGCAAGGGGCCCCCCGACCCCTTTTTGAGGATTCGCTCCTTTACTTGCTGCAGGTGCCTACGGCCAAAAGCTCAAGACTCGAAAACAAAAAACGTATTGAACTGTCAATTAGTGCGAGCTCGGGCAATCGCGCAAAAACCATCCGATCCGATTTCGAGTGGAATATTGATCAGGTTGTAGTAGTTTTCCAGCGCATTAAGCCACGTTATCTCGACTATCTCTTGCTCGTTAAAGTACTTGCGGAGGTTCTCGAACGTGGCGTCAGATACGCGCCTGTTTCGAGTGATTTCCTCTACGTATGCTAGAGCCGCGCGTTCCCGATCGGAAAAGAGAGAACTATTTTTGTAATCAAGGAGGGCATCGAACTTCTCCATTCCAAGATGCTCTCGAATTGCCATTGCCCGCGCTAGGTCGATGCAAAAGTCACACCCATTGATTTTAGACGCAAGGGAGATCACCATGTAATGCAATTCCGGTTCAAGTTTGATCCCCTTCATCTCGAACTTTACAATCTCGTTCGTCAGTTTGATAGATCCTGGAATGCGAGCCGTCACGATCTTTATTGGAGTCATTACTTTTCCGAGCTGTCTCCTCGTTCCCCAGTGTGCAAACCTCATCATGATCCCTTTTGGCTTCTCTATCGGTTCCAGTCTCATCTTTTTCCTTCCTTCAACCGGCTCAACAGTTTCCATGTGTAGCAATATGAGCGATGACCTGCCTAATTACTTACTGCCAGATTAGCTCGGCTTTAGCAAGAAAACTTTCATACCTCATAATCCTACTTCTCTTTCATGCGAAGACTCGTAGTTGAACTGCCCGTAGCGCAGTTCAAGATAGCCAGTCTTGAGAAAACTTTCGAGAACCTGAAATCCTACACCATTCTTCATCGACTCAATTGGGATCAGAACGGATACGTAGCGATAAGCCGAATTGAACTGAAAAATCCCGATTACGATTTAGAGAACTTCGTTAGGCCTTTTGGTGTGACTGAGATTAGGTCAATTTACCGCGAGAGCAAAAGCGTACATATCGCGCTGGTAACCGGCAGACCGGCGGGCCTGCCCGACGCCCTAAGTTTTCCCAATGTGTATATCCTCGGTCCATTTGAAATTCGAGACGGAAAACTCAAAATCAGTTTTATTGGGATGTCCAGTCCAATCAGTAAATTTCTCAAAAAGATGGAACGTGCAAAGATAAGATACAGGGTTTTGTCTCTATCTGATGCAAAGTTTTCCCAAGAATCTCCTCTCTCTAAGCTGACCGAAAAACAAAGGACAGTTCTGCTCGCCGCTTACAATATGGGATACTATGACATTCCAAGAAGGGTAGACTCAGAACAGCTCGGCAAAAAGCTCAACCTGGTCAGCTCGACTGTGGCAGAGCATTTGAGAAAGGCAGAGCGACGACTAATCGAAGAAGTGATTTCCCACTGATTATTGCAAACTTTCTCATGAGAATAATGCAATCCTGCTCGGGGAGAATGTTACTGAAGCAATTCTCCGATCGCCCGGGTTTCCGCCTTCAGACCTTCCTCCATAGAACATAGCTTCGAGGTGACAAGCCCTCTTTCTCCCATCTGGACTAATTGGTCTCTATCTTCTAGCATTACAGACATTTTCTGCGACATGGAGTTTGTATCGTCCGGATTGACGAGCATCCCGTTCTTGCCATCTTCAATCAGTTCGGCAACTCCGGCCTCTTTTGTGACCAGAGCAGCCCTTGAATGAAGCCAGCTCTCCACGACAACCAATCCAAAACCCTCCTTCACCGAAGGCAGCACCGTAAAATCGCACCTCTCGTACATGGCATCGAGCTCCTTTTGATTTAGGTGCCCTGCAAAAACCACTCGATCTGAAACGCCGGAATCTTTAGCTATATTCTGCAAATTTGCCCCCCAGACGGCAGATTTCGATAAACCGAGGCCCTTGCCCGAGCTTGAGAAACTGCCGTTACCCACGAGTACCAATTTGAGCGAAGGAAATTTTGAGGAAATTAGCGATAACGCCCTAATCGCCCTGTCCTGTCCTTTCATTGGATCCATTCTTGCGACCGAGAGTATTATTCTGTCATCTTCAGAAACGCCTAACTTTTTCGAAATTTCATCCACTTCAGGTTTGGCGGGTTTGCTGTACTCAGCCGGATCAACAAACGGGTAGATCTTTCGAACTCTCCCCTCGTACCCAAATGATTTGAGGGAAGTCAGATACTTGGTGCTGCTCACGATGACCATGTCATAGTTGTTGAAATAGTCTGTCAGGAGGTTTTTCCATTGGCTCGGAATCATCGATTCATCGAATGGTATGTGCCACCTGAATATCTTTGGTTTCAAGGTACCAAGCAATTTTCCGGCCGGCAGCTGTTGAAAATCGTGGATGTAGAAAAGATCGAAATCGAGCGTCGCGTCGAGCCTTTTCATGAGCTCGGCGGATACTCTGTTGTAATACGAAAATTCTGAAAAATCATCGCTCCAAAAAGCATCTTGGGTTGAACGATTGGCGGCGTTAATCCCGTGGACTGCGCCCCAGATTGTCTCCTTAGTGTTACCGTATCCGGCGAGTCTCTCCTTATCTAAAGAAACGTTGTGCAACATAATTCCTCCCACTTTTACCGTCTCCGGCCCTGAAGGATTGAGCGAAATCCAGTGCGCGACCTCCAGAGTGCCGTCGCTCAACATTCTGTTGACAAGGGGAAAAACCATCCGCGTTAATCCTCCGGTTGAAAACTGATAATCAACTCCGTCGACCAAAGTCGACAAATCTACCACGGAAGGAGCGCCATTAGGACCGTTCGCCCTGGGAATTTTGTCAGTAAATTGAACAAGCGGGGTCTGGGTGCTTATGCAAATTCTTATTCGATTGTTCAATTTCTAGCGCTCCTTAAGCCGCAGTTACGTAACCTTCCTTCTGAGCTTGTAGTGCCGGAATTTCATAAAGGACATTTCAAGTATATTTGTTTATTCTTGATATGACTTCCAACTTTCGACTAAACCAATGAATAGAATTAGGGCGTTGACAATCGTAGAGTCGTGGTGTTAGATCAGGAATTGTGAGATTGAAATTGTCGGAGAACAATTACTACGCTGCCATGAAGAGTAAGACCTTTATTCAATGGTCTCACTTGAGACAAGATTCAAAGCGTAAACGCAAGACCTATAACGGAAAAATTGACAGGTTGGTTGTTTCGCTATGGCAAGGATTCTCGCGTTTGTTCATATCTTTGTGGAATCTCCACAAATGGACGAGGTAGTCCAAGCGCTCCGAATTCTGCCGAACATTGAAGAGCTTAACGACGTTACTGGGGAATTCGATATAGTATCATTGGTGTCGGCCAAGGACATCGAGGAATTTAGAGACGTCTTGAAAAACAAAATTATGAAAATTAGCGGAGTAAAAAGCACAGTTTCATCGATTGTTTTGCACAAACATTGTATTTCCGAGCTTGAAAAAGTCGAAGCGGAAATAGTAGCGTAAGAGCGAGTAGCTGATAGCCTGCGGTTACGTTCCCCAGCTGACGGCTTTTCTCGGTGTGATTCTCAAAATCGGAGATTCCCCTTCGCCCCACGGATTTTCCCTGTAGACTTTGAATTTCTTCATCAAGATCTTGAGCAACCTGAGGTACTCCTTTCCTCGTTCATAGATTTCACACTCGCCCTGAATCATCACGACCTTGTTAGGTCTAGATTCCTCAACCAACAAGGCGACCTTTTTGTTTTCCTTCAAAATTTTCAGCTTCTTGGTCCCGTAATCAGTTGCGACAACTGGGCAATCTCCATCCATAGCATATATGACCGGCGTAACATGAGGCATCCCGTCACTCTCCGAAACGGCAAAACTGCAAAGTTCGTGCGACTCTAGGAATTTTCTTTGATTACCCGTCAGGATTTTCTTGGCTGGCAAGAGAAACGCGGAAAGTCTGGGCCGAACGACCTAGAAAAGAGTTGTCAGAAATTTGCCCGAACAATTCTATTTCGAGCTGGTCAGGTAACCGTGAACGATCAGGGCAAGAAGATAGATTCCGAACACAAATAGCATTACAGAAAGCTGAGCTTCGACGGGGCTCCTCGCGTACGTTTGACCCATCCCAAGAGCTTGATAGTAGATCGCATAGCCGCCCAAAATCATGAT
>JAPCJU010000024.1 GCA_027886795.1 Nitrososphaerota archaeon
ATATTCTTTCTTCGAAGTTCCGATTTGCTCGATCCTTATCTCCTTGCTAATCGTGCCAAGAGCGATTTCATAACGCATCCACGAATCTCTCCTTGCGGTTCTTGGACCAGGTAGGAATGGTTCCACGGGTCTTCTGGACTTTCTGATCATGTAGGCTTTTTTGAGAAAATAGCAATGCACCTATGGCAAAATTATCCTCGTCTGTTTCAATGCTTGGCGAATGCTGATTCAAGACTCCACTTGAGTTGACAAAATCCGTGTCAAATTTTCCCTCTGCAAATTGCTCATTTTTCAATACAGCACTGTGAAACGGGATTGTAGTCTCCACTCCATAAATTGAAAACTCATCAAGTGCCTGGATTGCGCGCCTTCTTGCCTGATCAAAGCTTATGCCAGAAACGATTAGCTTTGCGATAAGTGAATCATAGTAGCCTGAGATTTCGAGACAAGTCTCGAGCGCGGTGTCAACTCTGATTCCAGGACCTGAAGGTATCGCAAGAAAGCCGATTGTTCCTGAAGTCGGAGCAAAGCCAGCGAATGAGTTTTCCGCATTGATACGGCATTCAATTGCGCAGCCGCGGAGCTTTATTTCACTTTGTTTGTAAGGGAGTTTTTTTCCAGAGGCAATTTGGATCTGAGCTTCAACGAGATCAACCCCAGTAACGGATTCCGTTACGGGATGCTCGACTTGGAGCCTTGAGTTAATTTCCATAAAGTAGAAACTGCCGACAGAGTCTCTCAAGAATTCTACGGTCCCCGCATTCGAGTATCGAACCGCCTTAGCGACCTTTTTGGCAAGAGAAGAGACTTTCCTTCTGGTTTCACCATCTACAACTGGGGATGGAGAGATCTCCACAAGCTTCTGGTATCTTCTTTGTATAGAACATTCTCTTTCGCCTAAATGCAAGAACTCGGTAGAGTCCTCGCTTGCAAGTATCTGAATTTCGATGTGCCGTGGCTTGATAAGTTTCTTTTCGATATAGAGAGCAAACCTTCCAAACGAGGATCTCGCCTCCCTCTCAGAGGATTCGAATGCTTCCTTAACCTCTCCCGGATTTTTGGCCTCCCGCATGCCACGTCCTCCACCACCGAAGGCACTCTTGAGCAGTACCGGAAATCCAATTTCAGAGGCAAGTTTAGACGCTTCGACCGCGTCGCCAATTGGTTCTCTCGAGAATGGTATGACCGGAACTCCAGCTGCTTCAGCAACCTTCTTGCACGCCAGTTTGTCCCCGCTAATTTCTAGAGTAGCGGGTTTGGGGCCAATGAATTTTATCGAGTTTTCGCTGCAAAGTTTTGAGAAAGCGCTAGCCTCTGACAAAAAGCCATAGCCTGGATGAATTGCGTCGCAATCAGATTTCCTTGCGATCTCAATTATCTTAACTGCGTCCAAGTACGTCTCGCTCGGGAAAAATCCCGGCAGGCGAAATGCTTTATCTGCCATACGCACGTGCATCGTGGAGACATCTGCATCTGAATATAGCGCAACCGATTCAATTCCTAGATTCTTCAGCGCTCGTACTATTCTGACAGCAATCTCGCCGCGGTTTGCGACAAGTACCCTCTGAAATTCGTGCATGATGTCTAAATGTCCTTAACTATTTGCCAGGATTAGAGTTCAATGTTTCCGTGTTTTTTGACTGGACGTTGCTCGCTCTTGTTTGCGAGAGTTCTCAACGCTCGGATGATTTCCTTCCTTGATTCCGCCGGTCTTAACACGCCGTCTATAATCCCGCGCTCCGCTGCGATGAACGGATTCGCATATTTTTCGGCATATTCATTTACAAGACGCGTCCTTGTTGCTTCTTCATGATCGGCTTCGAGTTCCTTTCTGTAGATTATCTTTGCCGCTCCCTCTGGACCCATGACAGCGAGCTGCGCCGAAGGCCAGGCAAAATTCAGATCAGCTTTTGAATACTTGCTGCCCATTGCACAATAGGCTCCACCGTATGCTTTGCGTACGACTATTGTGATCTTCGGAACCGTGGCCTCACAATATGCAAAGAGCAATTTTGAACCATGCCTAATAATTCCGCCCGACTCTTGCTCTATCCCCGGCATATATCCGGGCACATCGACAAACGTAACGATTGGAATATTGAACGCGTCGCAGAACCGTATGAATCGGGCGGCCTTGTTTGATGAATCAATGTCGAGTGCACCCGCAAGGACCATCGGCTGATTTGCGACGATCCCGACCGTCCCTCCGTCGAGTCGCCCAAAACCAACAATGATGTTTGGAGCCCAGAGTGAATGAACCTCGAAGAAATCATTTTCGTCGAGGATAGTCGAGACTAATTTTTTCATATCGTACGGTTTGTTGGAGTCAGGCGGGACAATAGAATCCAGAGATTCGTCTGTTCTGTCTGCGCTGTCCGAATTCTCGATCCTTGGAGGAAAAACGGAATTATTTTGTGGCAGAAATGAGAGAAGTTTCCTGATTATTTCAAAGCAATTTTCCTCTGAGGAAGCAACAAAGTGCGAGACACCACTCATTGTCGCGTGAACCTGAGGACCGCCTAACTGCTCGAATGTGACATCTTCGCCCACGGCAGCCTTGACGACGTCAGGGCCGGTGATGAACATGTTGCTTGTCTTTTCGACCATTATTACAAAATCAGTCATTGCAGGGGAGTAAACTGCTCCGCCAGCACACGGCCCCAGAATCGCGGAAATCTGGGGAATTACACCCGAAGCCAGGGTGTTGCGGAAAAAAATCTCGCTGTAAGCGGCTAAACTTTGAACTCCTTCTTGAATTCTAGCCCCGCCCGAGTCGTTGAGTCCGATGAATGGAACCCCAGCCTTCATCGCAAGATCCATTACCTTGTTGATCTTCTTACCAAACATCTCGCCGAGCGATCCGCCTAGAACTGTGAAATCATGAGCAAATAGAAAGATCGTCTTACCTTCGATCGTGCCATAGCCGGTGACGACCCCATCGCCATAATGTCTCACGATTTTCTCGGTTTCCTCAGCCCTGCTGAGGACAAATTTGTCAAGCTCTACAAATGATTCAGGATCAAGCAGCATTTCAATTCTCTCGCGCGCCGTCCTTTTTCCCTTCTTGTGCTGATCGTCGATTCTTGTCTGACCCCCACCCTCTTTGGCTAGTTCGTTCATCTTCTCTAAACGTCCCAAAGTGGAGTTTCCGTCAGAATGGGTTTCCGTATTCATGATTAGGAAAGCTTGCCAGACGAAACCGCTTTAAAACTGTGTTGACATTACAGAAAGTTTAGTCAAAACTTCGAAAAATTTTCCAGCCTTAGAGAAAGAATTTCTCTGAAGATAATTCCGTAAAAAGAATATCAGCCTTAAGTACTTCACCACAAATCTATTCGCCGGCAGAAATGTCTGATGAGGCTGTCACCGTAACGAAGAAGGGACAGGTGACGATTCCCGCGCGATTTAGAAAATTAATGAACATCCATGAGGGGTCCAAGCTCCTAGTCTCTCAATCTGATAATTCGATAACTATGCGTCTGCTCATGGATCTCGAAGAACTCGCGGGGATTCACGCCGGCAAGATGACTCTTTCAGAAGCAAGGATAGAGTTGGACGAACTGCGTAAAATCGACAGGTATTAGTTTCGTTTGGTCCGAACAATTGATACCAGATTTCTGCTGGCTCACTTTCTCGCCGATACAGATGACCTAAAGGCATTGACGCGATCAAAAATGATCGAATTCAGACAGGAATCAGCTATAGTTCCCACAGTCGTTTTGCACGAGCTATACAAACTGGAATTCCAAAAATTCGGTAGAGAAACCGCTGACACTCAGCTAAAGTCCATCGAAACATCGGGCTTGAGGGTTGAAGATCTTACTGTAGACATTGCAAGAATAGCTGCCGTACTCCGCTGCAAGTACTTGGACTTGCCGCTAGCAAACTCGATAATAGCCGCAACTTCGATCGTGAAAGGTTCCAAAGTCGTCTGCTCTGACGATGAACTGTTCGAGAAGGTTAAAGAAATAAAGACCGAATGGCTTTAGCAAATAAAGGATTGTGACCTAAATTTGGGCGACAGAGCGGCAAGATATGCGGCGAAGAAACATTCTACGGGTAAGAAATCGGACGGGCCGGTTCTTGTTGCCTATGTGGGAAGAACACCGAAGGGGAAAATCAGGCTTCGCAGAATAGGAATAAGATTTCAGGGACAGCAGGAGGAAATAGTTACTGAAGTTCCACAAGACGATCCTCGTTACGTTTTTGAAAGTGACTACAAAGTCAGAAAGTCGGCGCACGACGTCGTGAAAAAGTCGGCAAAATTCGGCAGGTTCTATGATTCGACTACGAGAGTTTTTTATGACAAGGAATAGTCACGTCGAGATAATTTCTCGAATGAACAGTCAGCTATTTTGTTGATGAGATTTTTCTGTAAAATTCACCGACCTTGTCTTTCTCAATAACTTTATTCGCGACAAGTTTTTCCAAGACTTTATCCAAATCATCGGGATCTATGCTCTTCTCGGATTCTTCCTCCATCTTTCTCTCCAATTGAAAAAACCCCAACCAATTCATATCAGCAAGCGCGACCAGCACTTGCGACTCGAGCTCTATTAGATCTGTCGCGCCGAAATTCTCTTCCTCCGATTCACCCAAAGCCTCCTTCTCGATCAAGGGAATCCACTCGTTGATTGCAATCTGGTTAGCCGGTGGATTTGGAGATCTGTATCTTTGAACGAACTCCGTTCGCGTTGTTGCAGAATTACCCGGGGGATCATGCCAGTTAACAATGAGTGTTAATCGTAAGATACCCCTTTGCCCGGAGACGGTCGCGATTGAATCGAGGGGAATGGTGAGCAGGGATTTTTGAAGGGTGTTCTGAACGTCAGTTTCTGTAGAAGGATTGTTTTTTCCTAATGCGGGAACTAGAGCGAGTCGCTTTTCTGTGAGCAATAGAGTTCCTTGAATCATTCCTTTTGGACCCCTGCACATAACAAGAGGCTGAGATTGGAGTAATGATTCGCCCTGTCCTTCGCCGAAACTCGTCGAAGGCGTCGCTGGCTCGGCTCCAGAAGTGTTGAACCGAGTTTCACTAACTTCGTCCGTGCTAGCATCAGTGGCAAGTTGATCCTCGAAAATGTATCCGCAGTAAGAGCAAGTTTGCGAATTTCCGGTTCTCGACGTCCCGCACATGGGACACTTCGACAGTTTTTCTGTCACATGGAATCCATTCCGAATTTTAGCATTTCATATTTACTACTTTAGAAGCGAACTACCCAAATTTCAAGTGAGAGGTATGGATTTTCAGAGGTTGAGAAATGACGAGATTCAGCTCGAGAAACTATTGAGAAGCTTTGAATTTGTGAAATTGAAAGAAATTCATCCCATCATTTTTGATTCAATTGATTCGACTCAAGAGTTTGCCCAAAAGAAGTATATGGGTGATAAAGAAGGAAACCTCGTAATCGGCAGAGTCCAAACAAACGGCAGGGGACGAGAAGGAAGATCTTGGATTTCGCAGAGAGG
This sequence comes from Nitrososphaerota archaeon, assembly GCA_027886795.1. Lineage (GTDB taxonomy): Archaea > Thermoproteota > Nitrososphaeria > Nitrososphaerales > CADDZS01 > DATLTL01. The sequence goes on from JAPCJU010000024.1 coordinate 5,470, forward strand.
AGGACTCTGGATTACGCTGACGCTCAAACCACCATCATCAGTACTCGGAGAAATTCCACTATTAATGATAGAATCGATTGCGAAGACTCTGCACGAATTCGGTTTGAACGACTGCAGCCCTAAACCTCCGAATGACGTGTATTTCGCCGGAAAGAAAATTGCTGGCGTACTCTCGGACGCAAGAGTGCAAGGTGATGATTCAATCGATTACGTGGGAATCGGGATTAATGTAAATAACAATCCGGCGGAAAGCGAGGCAATTTCAGATATAGCAACTAGTCTCGCAAATGAAATAGGCAAAGAAGTTGACCTTACAAGATTCACCGCTGCCCTGCTGGCAAACATTGACGCTGCTTACAGCAATGCGATCAAGAGAACTATTCCCGACTAGACTACGGATCGTGTTTTGTGCATTCAGAGTGTGTTACGTGATTCGTTTGCTCGCATCTTCCCAGCGCATCTCCGTCATTAAAGGGTGCAAGACAGTGAGTGCAATAGGTGTCCCTGTCAGGATCGAATTCTGGGGTTTTCTTGAATTCTCTGTATTCCAAGCAAAGTTCCATAAGATCAAAGCGCAAATTAGTTTATCTCACCATCAAAGGATCTAATTTCAAAACGTTTAGCGCGATCAAAGATTCCCTAAAACCGCAATTGAGAAATATCTCAAAGCCACATTTGAATCTGATCTTAAGATAATGCGTGATCTGAACTTATGACTCCCGATTCTTTTTGGTCTCGAAAGCTGGAGCTCCTAGCGGAGAGGAAAAGCTCCTCGGGTAGAGGAGACGTTGACAGGTCGAAGTTAGACGCCCTAAAGTTGATGATAAAGAATTGGGAAAAGAGTGTTATTTCATCTGAAACCCCCGAACGTAAAGATGTTTTTGAGAACTCTTCCGGAATCCCGTTGAAACGTGTCTACACCCCCTCTGACCAGACCGGCCTTGAATATTCACGGGATCTCGGCTTGCCTGGAGAATATCCGTATACCCGCGGGGTTTATCCCACGATGTACCGAGGGCGTCCTTGGACTATGAGGATGTTTTCAGGCTTTGGTTCTGCCAATCAGACCAACAAGCGACTCAAGTACCTCCTAAAGGAGGGCGAGACCGGTTTATCAATCGCTTTCGACATGCCGACCCTCTACGGATATGATGCCGACAGTGATCGCGCCGAGGGTGAAGTCGGAAAATGCGGAGTGTCAGTTTCCTCGCTTTTGGATATGGAAACGATCTTCGCGGGAATCCCACTGGATCAAATCAGTACTTCAATGACAATCAATGCGCCAGCCGCGGTGTTAACTACGATGTATGCTGCAGTGGGGGAAAAACAAGGTGTGCCTCTCGCAAAACTGAGAGGGACTGTCCAGACCGACATATTGAAGGAATACATCGCGCAAAAGGAGTGGGCCTTCCCGCCTGATGCGCACCTGCGCATCATCAGAGATATGATGATTTTCTGTACCGATAGAATGCCGTTGTGGCATTACATCAGTATTTCCGGTTACCACATTAGAGAAGCTGGAGCAAGCGCCGTACAGGAGCTGGCATTTACTCTCGCTGATGGATTTTCTTACGTCGAACTAGGAAAAAATGCAGGTCTCGATGTCGATAAATTTGTGCCGCGATTTTCGTTCTTTTTCAACTGCGATATGGACTTTTTCGAGGAGATTGCAAAATTTAGAGCAGCAAGAAGAATATGGGCGAACGTCCTCAAGGAGAAGTACGGGGCGAAAAACCCGAGATCAATGCTGCTACGATTCCATACGCAGACTTCGGGAGTTTCCCTTACTTGGCAGCAGCCCCTGAACAACGTGGTTCGCACTACGATTGAAGCTCTTGCCGCGATCCTCGGCGGTACGCAATCTCTGCATACAAACTCGTACGATGAGGCGTGGGCGCTTCCCACCGAAGAAGCAGTTACCGTGGCTCTCAGGACCCAGCAGATACTCTTCGAGGAAACGGGGCTGGCAGATGTTGCAGATCCGTTGGGTGGATCTTATTACATTGAGAGCCTAACTAACGAAATGGAAGAGCAGGCTTACCGGTACTTCGAAAAAATTGATCAACTTGGGGGAGTGTTGGAGGCAATCAAGCAAGGCTACATCCAGAGAGAGATCGCTAGTACTTCATACATCAAGACTCAGCAGTTGGAGTCTGGGCAGAGATCAATCGTCGGAGTAAACAAGTACGATGTCGCCGAGGAAAAGCCGATTGATTATTTGAAAGTGAATCCGACGCTCAGCAAGAAAGTCGCTTCAAGACTCAGGGCCCTGAAAAGACGGCGGGATAATGTAAGGGTCAGGAAATCTCTTGAAGATCTGAGGAAAGCGTTCGAGGACGAAAAGGCGAACTCAATATTCCCAATGCTTGAATGCGTTAGGTCTTACGCAACGCTTCAGGAAATCATGGATGTTGGCCGGAATGTGTTTGGCGGCTGGAAGGAACCAGTTTTGGTTTAGAAACAATACGCCCAAATATCCCAAAACGAAAAAATATTCGACCCGAAAAATTGTCTAGTCAGACCCTCGAGAATCAAAGAAGTATCCCGCAGAGAAAGATCAGGATTCTCGTTGCAAAGCCCGGTCTGGATGGGCACGATAGAGGCGCGCTGGTTTTATCAAGGGCCTTTCGGGATGCTGGGATGGAGGTAATTTATTCGGGCCTGCTGCCGACTCCGGAGCAGGTCGCGCAGATGGCGATCGATGAAGATGTTGACGTGGTTGCTCTCAGTCTACTGAACGGGGCGCACATGACGGCCTTCCCAAAGGTCGTGCATTTCCTGAAGCAAAAAGGCGGGAGAGAGACTATCGTTATCGGTGGTGGGATAATTCCTGATTCCGACAAACCTAAACTGGAGAGAATGGGAATCATAGGAAATTTTGGCCCGGGAACTTCGCTGAAGACGATAGTTGATTTCATAACAGATTCCGTTAAGAAAAAAAGAGAACGATTGCCAAAGAGTGGAGTGAAAAGCCGGAAGAAAAAACCTCGAACCCCGCCTAAATCTAGAAAGCAAACCTCACGGCAAAAATAATCTTTTCTTTAGAAACGGTTCCGGTAGTATATTGGGAACAGTGAGAGACTTTGAAGCGACTTGACCGACCGGAGATAGAAAGCGTTTACTCCCTACTCAACGCAACAATCGCAGTTATGAGATTTAGAAAACATAAAGCAATATTGACTTCGTACACCCGATAGTCAATCAAATAACGTGTGATTGCGGACCATCCAATATACGCCCAGACGATAAGAGATAGCGCATAAAACGGCAGAACGATTCCAAAGAACCGAGGATGTCGCCTAATCCTATGAAACTCAAAGAGCTCTTCTTTCAACAATTGTTTTGTTTATAAAAAAAGACTGATTGTGTGATTTACATCTTATGAATCCGGAGTCCAGTTTTCTTGACAAGAAATAACTTAGGCATCCTCTAAGCCGATATTGTTTTACTGGTTTTTCCGAGTGATTCTATTATATTCGGTAACATCCTGAGATCATTTTCGAGTAGTTTTCTGTATGGCGGGTTTCGAAAAATGGAAGCGGGATGATATGTGGGAAGTACGGGTATGCCAGATTTTCGCGCGTGGAAAAGTTTTCCATGGTTTTCACCCATCTTGGTTTCTCCCGTGAAATATTCGAGGGCTGTAGCGCCAAGCGTACAGATGAGCTTCGGCTTCAGAATATCGAGTTGCCGTTCTAGATAGTTTGAAGTGCAAATTTCCACTTCGTCGCGCACAGGCTTGCGGTTTTTTGGAGGCCTGCACTTTACGATGTTCGTGATATAGACGGATTCTCTCTTCAGCCCGGCGCTTTGCATTAATTGGTCCAGCAGTCTACCGCCAGATCCTACGAAAGGTTTTCCAGCAAGATCTTCATTTCTGCCAGGCCCCTCACCAACAAAGACTATCTCGACATCAACAACATTCCCTGATCCGGGCACGGCATTAGTCCTGCTCTTGGAAAGTCTACATAGTTCACATTTCTGAATATCAGAGTCGGCCCGTCTCATCAATTCGATTCTTTCCATTGTCTAACTACGCGCCTTTAGCAGATTTCAATATCAGTCCCGCAACTTTTTCTGCCGCTTTCGAATAGTCGGGCGGAACATACTTCTTGCCCATCGCGGCTTCAACAGAACCAACAAACGATTTTACATTGAGTTGTCGATATCTTAGAACGACAAACCTGTATTTTTCTGAAAATCCATTCGCATTCGCTTTCTGTTCAAAGTGGTTTTCGATTGGTATGGCGACGCAAGGCGTTCCAACGGATGCTACCTCATTTAGAGTCGAAGCGCCCGCCTGCGATACTACGCAATCTGCGGCTTTGAAATAACCCAGAGTGTCAGGAGTAAAACCGACGAATCTTATGAAATCCAAACTATCCTCAGCATAAGCTGATCTCTCGACTCTCGGCCCGAGCAATATCAAAATCAGACAGTCGAGCTTTTCCGTAATCTCTTTTGAGTTCGTATACAGAAAATCGATGAGATACTTCCCGATAGAAGTTCCCCCTATGGCGACGACGATAAGTTTTCTTATTCCAAATTGATGATCCCAAAGATCTGCAACTATTTTTTCTTTCAAAACATCACGTCTTTCATCTGGAGCTCTAGGGACGATCGGCCCAACAATTTCAAACATTCTTGAAGCTTCGCTTCTCTCACGCGGCGGGATCGAATCTAGTTCATCCGCGAAGATCCTCAAAGACGATCTTTCAAACGCTTTCTTGAGCATTCGGTTTGCATACCAAAGCGTAATACTG
>JAPCJU010000025.1 GCA_027886795.1 Nitrososphaerota archaeon
ACGATCGAATTGTAGAATATTTCCGCTCCCAGTAGGACCGCGGGTACTATGTAGGCTGTTAACGTGCCTCTTTTCGCTTCAGTAGGACAACCAAACAAGCAACCAGATTGATCGCACTGCGGGGTGATGTATGCGTTAACGGGTTGAAATGGATGGCCGATTTTCTGAAACCCCCTATCTATAAGTTTCAAACCCTCATCCCACTCGGTGTACTTTCGAACGCTGGTGTCTCTTTCCACCTGTTCGTAATACGGTTCAATATCTTTCGAAGAAAATCGCTCCCCGGTTTCATTCTTGAGATCGGTTGCCTCATACCATTCATCAAAGTTGAAATCCGGAGCTCTGTGAGCGACTGCCGTGAATATTGTGGTTGAACCCCCAACACATCTTCCCATGCCAAGGGCTATTTCCCCGTCGTACCCGAGTTCGTAATTTGAAGTCCACCGCGGTTTCCACCAGAGTTTTCTCAGCGCGGCAAGTTCGAACCGATCGAAATCGTTTGTGGTGTAAAAACCGCCGGCTTCGATGATGGCAACCTTCTTGCCGGCCTCTGTGAGCTGGTGTGCAACGGGCCCTCCGCCTGCTCCGGAACCAATTATTATGGCGTCGTAATCATGTGGCATTTTCCTTGTTCGCCTCTTTTGCAGTTTCGTCCTTCCAGATCTTTAGGAAACTCCAGTCTTTCTTCAATCCGGAAATCCTTCTACCGCCGAACTTTACAAGCTCCCATGGGGTGACACCGCCATACCACGGGTCATGATAATCGGAATAGAATCCTTCCAACGCCATTGATCTCAGATCAAAGATTTTCTCTCTGGTCTTTGGATCTAGGAAGAGTTCGCGAATTACCCAACTTTTGTCAAAATCTGAAAGACCGGCAAACCGTTGGAGAAACCTTGTTCGAGATCTTTGATTTACCAGTTCAATGATTCCCCTGAAATAATCCTGCACTTCTTTAGGGAAATCAAAAAGAGTGGAATCGACATAATTGACCGATCCCACCTCGCGAGAGCCGGGATCTGATTCGGTCTCTCCGCTTGGGACTATTATTGAGCAAAATGCCTTGAAGAATTCTGCTTCCTCTGATGATAGGAAGTAAAAACGTTCACTTCTTTCGGGCATGAGATCATCTTTGCTCTCCGCTGACCCGAATTATTTTGAGCAATTCTCGTTTTTATCCTGAAACCAGCAGGTGTGATTTGATTTTCTCTCCTTCGAGCTGGGTCAGGAGGCCTTTCAAAATACCCGAACCGTATTCACTTCCGGGGTTGAAACACATCGTCTTTCCGATTTTGACTGTACCCTTGGATTCATGAATGTGTCCATGCATCCCGATAAGGGGTTGATATTTTTCGAGCATTTTTCTTGTCGCAACACTCCCTGCGGAAGTCATCTGGAGCTGTCCTCCTGATGTTACCGGTTTCAGCGTGGAATCGAGCTTGGGCGCCTGATCGAGAATGGTGTTGATGGGCGGGACGTGAAGGTTGAAGATAGTCTTTTTCATGTCCTTAACTTCTGATGCCATCGCCTCAATCTTTTTCTCGAGCACGTCTTCATCAGTTTCCCTAGGGCTATTCCAAGGGGTGTGGTTGGCATAACCGAGTGTTATCATTTCGTGTTCGTCGTCAACCATCACGACCTTTTCCTCCGGGTTGACAACATATTTTGCGGAATTCAACGACTCGTCAATTGCAAATTCGTCGTCGTTACCTGGAGACACGAAGCACTTAATCCCAGTTCCCTTTAGTCTTTCCTCGGCTAAATCCATCCATCGTTTCACATTATCGACCATGGTTCGAGTAAACAATTTTTTCACAGCCTCCGGATTAGCCTGAAGCTCGTCGTACTCCTTCTTCTCGGTCAAGTACGGGTAAGCACCTGAATCGCGAAATGATTTTACAACCTCGTCAAGCTCCGTCTGTGATTTCATTTTGATCTCCTGACCAAACCCGGGCGAGGTCCACGTCCCGTCGCCTAACTTCAAGATGGGGATGATCATCTTTCCGGTGATGTCACCTCCAAGAATCAACACCTGCGCTTGATAGAACTTACCCGCATTCAAAAATTTCTTAAAACACCTGTCAGAGCCATGAACGTCGGTCACAAAGTAGATTGTGGTTTTCGCCAATGTATCGTGAATAACCCGTCTTTGACCACATTAAAACTTTGAGAGAAGTTACAACCATTCAGAATTAGTTTTTGAACGCCTGCCGAAATGTAAAAGTGAACGATGTTTGCAACTCCCATATCAGAATGCAAAGAACTAATATTTCCAGCGGTACTCCGTGGGAGTCAATAGCAGGTTATTCTCGTGCGGTTCGCATGGGTCAGTTTGTCTTTGTCGCGGGGACCACCGCGGCCGACACCGAAGGAAAGGTATTCGGAGCGGGAGATGCTTACGCCCAGACCAAGTACGTGTTAAACAAGATCGAGAATGCGCTGAAACAGGCGGGTGCAACCATGAACGACGTGGTAAGAGTAAGGATGTTCGTTACTGACATTTCACTGTCGAAAGAAGTGTCAAGGGCCCACTATGAATACTTCCACGACATAAAACCAGCAGCTACGATGATCGAAATTAAGGCGTTACAGGCGAAGGAGATGGTAGTGGAAATAGAGGTAGACGCTATCTTATCTCAGTAGAAGATCTCTCTTACAATAAATCCAACACCGTCTCTTTGGGCAAGTACCCCTTTTCTACCAAACTTTTTGTCACGCTTATCCACCTCGGGTTCTTTGCGAAAATCTCTCTCAAAATCTCACGGCCATCTCTCTCGCTATTTCGCGAGCCTAGCAAAGTTACTCCCGCCCAAAATCTAATCTCGTCGTTTTCTGGCGCGAGCTCCCTAGCTTTCTCAAAAGCTTGCATAGATTCTTCGAGCTTGCCGATCGCGAGTAAATCGTCTCCCTTCTCCACCCATTCATATGCTCTTTTTGTCTGAACAAGTCGCTTAAGCTCTGGAATTGGATCAGGATCGTCCTCCACCCTCAAATCCATGATTCGCCCCGACCAATAATTTGGATATGGTTTCGAGGAGACGACGAGAAGCGCGCTTGACTGTTTCCCCCTCGCATCACCGCCGGCTGCCTCCCCTGCTTCCAATGTCGCGACCAGTCTTTCCGGAAGTTCGAGCTCAGAATTAGTTTTGAATGCCTTTTCCATTTCGCTCCAAACAGAATCATTGCTCATCAGGTTCGCCTGACAGCTGAATTGATCCCCCATAACATGTCCAGCGTTCGCTATGCATCTGGAGCCCGTGTGGGCGAAAACCATACCACCAGAATCAACGATTCCCACCTGTCTCGTATCCGCTCTTGGATCGGAATAAAGGAGTGATTCCAGCGCCTCTTTCGCACTCTTGCCGCCGGCCATCAGATCCAGACCAAGAGGGCCGTAACTTATCTCAGCCATGGATTGGGTCGCGATTGCACCGACTCCCGATCGCGCCCAAGTTACGACAGAGCCCACAGAAAAATAATGCGATTGAACGGCAACACCAAGGTCACCGGTTTTCTGATCTCGAGCAACGATTGAGTACGTCAATGTGATCTGTGCCTAACTATAACGAGTTTTTTTTGTAAGGATTCAACTATCTTTCTCTCGGCAGATACTCAAGTAGTCTCTTCGCAACAATTTTTGCATCAGCTTCGGAGTCGAAAATCCAGACGGCTACCTTTTTGGTAGGCGCAGGCCTGAAGCCTACCTCGTTTGAGTTTTCCATTTCAAGAATTATCGAGCCCGACTTGATTTCTCCGATCTTTCGTTCTCCGTAGGATGCTTCGACAGGGTTGGTCCTCAGATAGAGCGAGACTCTTACCGGCTTTTGCGACTTTCTGATGAAAACCAAATCATATGCAGCTGCAAGCAGGATAAAAAAGATGAGCGCGATATATCCTCCAGGCGGAGCGAGTACTGCAAAAATTACGCCGAGCGCCACAACTGAAGCTGCAATAATATGGATTTGTAAAAGCGACGCACTACCGACCCCCTGAAATGATACTACTTCCGGATACTCTTGCGATTCATCTCTTCCCAACTTGAATCACTGTCGTATGAAAGAGATTCAACTCGATCAGGGCTGGCTGGCAATCGATTCCATGGTTTCATTTGCAATCATGTAAAGAGGCAGGACTCTTTCATACGATTTTGCCATTCGCGTGCAGATTGCCCTTATGATTTCGTGATTATCATTCGGGTCTTCGAGCATGAGTCTGAGGGCAGTAAGATAAGATCTCGCCTTTCCTCGATCTGCTTCATCGATTTCGTCCTTCATAATTCTGATCTGAGTTGCGTAATTAATCGGTTCCTTACCTCCCTTCTTGAGGCCCTCGACATATGCATCGATTTTTTCTAACAGTAGTCCCAACTAGGATTCGACTATCCTTCCCCTACCACCGGGAGCTAGATAAGCGTGGCTCGGAGAAGGCTAATATAAAACGTAGAACCTATTTGTTCACCAGTGGGGAGACAAATGGCCTGGGATGATCCTGTTGTTTGGATTTTGATCGTGGGAGCGATAGTCCTGCTCTTCGGCAGCAATAAAATTCCGCAATTGGCGAGATCTCTCGGAGCTGCGCGGAAAGAGTTTGATAATGCACGGAAGGGTCTCACAACCGCGATAAATTCGGAGATCAATTCTGCTACTCCGAATCCCACGTTTTCTTCAACGGTACCACAACCTGCATCTCCACAAATTATTGCCTCCGAGAAAAATCCCGTTGAAGATGATCCTTTGATGATCGCCGCGCGAAATGAAGGAATCGACACGCGAGGAAAAACTAGATCGGAGATTGCAGCTGAGCTAGCCTCAAAGGTCAAAGACTAGAGAAAATCTATCCGACTGTTGACGCTGGCCCGTATTCAATAACGATGGTGTGCCCCGTCCCGTACGGATAAGGAGATTGGCCGCTATTCCAAGATGGCGCCCCAGTCGCCGTCGGTTCGCAGGGTGAGGATGCTGCTGTATCATTGGCGGAACAGTAGGCAAGAGTATTCAGAACGAGTGAACCGAACGCCGTCGATGGATGACCGTCTACTAGCAAGACCACTTTGTCGGTGCTATTTGTCTTGAATCCCAAAATATCTGTCGAATTGAAAACGATCGGGTGCTGAGTGCCGTTAACAAGAGAATACGCGTAACTTTGCGCCCAAATCTGGAAGAAATCGTCGAGAGTATAGGTTGTATTCGTTGTCGATTCGATGTGAATTATGCCTGAAGAATCGTGCGTGTGGAGTGGTTCGAAGCAAGTGTTGGTACTACCTCCATAAACTTCCCCCCAGGTCGAGACCCCAGATGGAACCGCATTTTCTATTCCAATCGCGCCAGGTATTGTCACATTCTTTCCGTCGACTACTATACGAATCCAAGGATGAATGTGCATGAAGAGATTTTGATCAGGCAAGCAAGGTAGAGCAAAATTTAGCTTTCCTGGAGCTAAGTAAGAAGAGGAAGAAGTGGAGGGGCCTCTAGTCTCGATAATAATCGCCAAGACTATGACGACAAGTACGATTAAGGCAGGAACGATGTAAGCCCAGGGCAATCCCTTTTCTTGCTTCCTTCGCCTCCTCGCGCTGATGTCTCTATTTTTAGAAGGACGCGACATTATTTCTATCTCCTCTCTTTCAACCTATTTAATGAATCCGGGATGCGAAGCGCATCTCAAATTTCATTGAGGCGACTTAATTGAAGTATTTTGATACTCAATCGCCCGAATTTTTTCAGGGATGAATTATTTCCAAAGATTTTTCGAGCTAAACCATTTTTTTCTCTTCGACTTATTGATGATGCGATAACTTGTCCGGGAGAAATTTGAAAGAGGCCGTGAAAAGATCTTACAAGAAATCCCCGGCCATCCTCCGGTTAAGACTAAACGAACGAGATCGCAATAGCTAAAATCGAGTGATGCAAATTTGAAGGCCTGGCCTAGATCAGATTCCTGCAAATTTGTTTTCAGGCCAGCGCAAATAACTAAAGCTTTATTGCTCGAATGTCTGAAGTGCGGCTAGATGCAAAAGCCGGTCCTGTCTGAGATACAATCGAAGATTCTGCTTGCGCTTTTGGTTAGGGGCAAAGTATCGTCCCTTGAAATTCTCCAAGCAGTTGGAATAAGCGGTTCGACTTGGAACAAGGAAAAAATGCTTTTGCAAAATACCGGTCTGGTGGAGTCACAAATCACTCGCGAGCTCACGGAAAACGGTGTTGTTCGAAAGATGGAATTCAAACTGACCCTGAAGGGTAGACAGGTGGCTCAGAACTTGCTAGCGATTTCTTCGTTGATTGGGGACGAATCGTTTGCGACTGAAAAAATCGAAAGCGTCCTTGCCTTGATTACGAAGGCTTAGCAACTGATCTAGGGCTTCTTCAAAACATACGGATTTCTTCACAAATCAAATTGGGTAGCGTAGCGATTGCCCTAAATAATTTGTCGAGTCAACTTAGGGATTGATTTCTGAATTCAGAAAGTTATTTTCGCGAGAACTATCAAACCTGCGAACTCTAGGGCAGAAATCGCGGAAAGAAAAGGAAGCGCCTGTGGCTCAAAAAAAGGAGCCATCATCGCATATGACAAAACAGTGGCTAAGTTTTGAGCAAGTAAGAACGCAGCGAATATCATCAACCCAACCGAATAGCCTGCCTTTGTCTTTCTCGCGATATTTCCGTAAAGCGCTAGGAGGAAAATGAGGACAACAGAGTTCAGGACCGCTAGAACGACTGCTATCTCCATCATTGTTTCCATTATTGGAATCCTCTATAAATTATGCCTAACGCGGAATCACGTTTAACCCTTTTTCAATATCTGTTAAAGATCTTTGCCCGTACGGATTTCAACTATTAAATATCAAATTGGGGCGGTTTTCAAATTAATGCCTGACGATCCCGAGCTTCGAAGGTTGCTTTGGTACCTTCTAGGAGGAGCAAGGGGTGGAGAAAATCGTGCGCGGATAATCCAGGAGATCAGGAATCGGCCCAGCAACTTGAACCAACTGGCCACCAAACTTTCCCTTGAATACCGTTCTGTCCAGCACCATATCGAGATTCTCAAGAAGAACTTGCTCGTTACGTCCCAAGGTGACCACTATGGACTAACCTATTTCTTGAGCCCGTGGCTTGAGGCTCACCTTGAGATGTTCGACGATATAACCAAGAAATTGAATATGAAACTCGAGCCACGAACTGAACAATCTGGAACAGATTTGTAACAAACTACGCAATGCGGTCAAATACTCCGCCGCATTTGATAAAATCCTGATTACAGGTACTTCTGTACAATGTCAATTTCGCTGGAAAGCACCTTCAAATAATACCGAACATTACGATTGGGGAATGGAGAATTTTGGTTTCCAATAATCGCGGATCAAGCCTTCTGCGGCCGTTTTCAAGGGGAGCGTTCGCAGGCATTGTCTCTCTCGGCTTTCTCTTTATCCTCAGGCTGGGCAATATCTCCCCCTACCCACCGGAATCAGCTTTAGAGGGATTCCTGAAAATCATACCGGCATCTGTTCAAGAACCCTCGGTTCAAGCGCTAGGTGAATTTGCTGGGCAGCTCGGATTGATCATCGCGACACTCGCTGCCGTTTTGGTTTTTGGTCTTCTCGGAATATTTTTTGACAGATTTTACATCCACAGAATGCTTACGAAAAATCTTTCGCGGTTTGAGAAATTTCTGATTTTTTCGCTAATCCCCTGGCTGCTATTTGGACTGGTCGTTCTTCCTATTTCCGGAGTTTCATTTTTCGGAGTTTCTTCTGGTTTTGGTTCGCCATCGATAGACTCATGGGCTTTTCCGTTAAGTCTTTTTGTGGGCAGCGCGATTTTCGGTGTCGTCCTGTCGTGGCAATATGGTGACACAAGGATTTTCGTTCCCGGTAAACTTAGTACGACTTCCAAGGCTCCTTCGATCAGGGAGCCTCAGAATCTTTCCCGTAGATCTTTCGTAGAAAAGGGAGCAGTCGCACTTGGGTCGCTCGCACTACTGGTGACTAGTTTAGATTCGTTGCTTGGTTCTGCTCCGGCTAGCCAGCCGGTTTTGAGTGGTTCGGGAACTCCAGTCAACTTGGGAGGGGCGCCTTCAATTTTTGCGGATCCTCGGCTGGCTCCGCTGGTTGATTCTGAAATAACGAGCAATGACAACTTTTACCGGGTCGCAATTGACGTATTCGATCCCTCGGTCGATCTGACTTCTTGGTCCCTCCAAGTCTCTGGAGTGCAGGGAAACGGAAAGACCTACACACTTTCCCAGCTACAAGCTTTGCCCAAATCCACGGAGTACAATACTTTCGAGTGCGTGAGCAACGAAATCAACGGAAATCTGGTATCAAATGCGAAGTGGGGAGGGGTAAAACTCTCCGATTTGTTTGCTGACGCCGGTGGCGTGCCCTCGAGTACACAATACGTGGTGTTTTACTCCGTCGACGGTTACAGCGTAGGAATCCCCATCACGAGGGCAATGATGTCGGATAGCATGGTAGCGTATGAAATGAATGACATTGCGCTTCCGCAGAAGCACGGTTTTCCTCTTAGGGCAGTTGTACCTGGCCTCTATGGAATGATGAGTGCAAAATGGATCAGAAAGATCCAATTGATGGATTCAACGTACATGGGGTACTGGCAAACTAGAGGATGGTCGAATGTCGGAACCGTTCAAACGGTCGCATTCGTGATTTTGCCCGGAGATGGAGCAGAGCAGAGCCTTTCTCTGAATAACGGATCTATCCTCATTGGTGGATACGCGTACTCTGGAGATCGTGGTATATCCAATGTTGAAGTAAGCACCGACGGCGGAAAAACTTGGCAGTCGGCCCAGCTAAAACCTTCCCTCGCCAACAACACATGGACGCTTTGGGCATTTGACTGGCATCCAACGTCGACCGGGGCGGCCACGATCTACGCGAGAGCGACAGACGGAACGGGTGCTTTGCAACAATCGAATCCCACGGCTACTTTCCCGAATGGGGCTACTGGTTACGCAATGACTTCCTTTGTCGTCAGTAGCTAAATTATCGTCCATCTCGTTCGGTGGCTGTCCTGGGATATTCCTCTCAGCAGCATTTCTTGAATTACGCGTAGCCATTCTAGCTACGAACTTCAGGTATGTCTGGAATCGCTATAATTTCCAGTTTCATCAGGGCAAAACACATCGTTCGGATAGAAAGAACACTCGTTCAATACGTTATGGTTAAAGGAAGCAGGCAGGATGATTCCTTGCATAGGTAGTAACAAATGAAAGTCAACACCCACCTCAATTCAATGGGTTCCAAAGCCTTCGCCGTTTCGGTGATCGTCGTATTTCTCGGACTTGGACTGCTCGGAGTAAGAATAACCTCAGCAACCACTTCCCAGAGCTACAATAATGTCCAAATCTTCGTCTCGCCCCAAAATTCTACGCTGGACTCGTTTTCAATTTCAGCGTACAACTCGACTGGGGGCTTGGTTGCAAGCTCGCAAAGTTCGTATCCGGCCTTTTCTTTCGAGTTGCCGAGTGGAACTTATCTGTTTACGGTGAGCGCGAGCTCGACTTATTCGTACCCAATTGGTGGGCCAATTACTTACGGGGCATCCCAATCGTCAGCTCCTAACATCGCGTATCCCTACAAGTATTACAATCCTACAGAGTACGGCTACGTCTTAACGGATGTTACGGCTTCAAAGACGATCAACATAGCCACACAACAGATTCAGAACATGTCAACTAGTAAGATTAGCATTTCCGCCAAGTACCTCAACGGTACATCAGCCGTCGGGGCATACATTGACGCCTCAATTGTCGGCGGTGGATACTACTATTATCCCAACAGCAACGTGATGATGAGCGGACAAACGGGCAGCGACGGAACTGTTACTCTTGAAGTCCCATCTGTTCCACTTGAAATAACAGCGTGGAGCTGGATCCAGGTAAACCTGCCGCAGAATGAGACCACAACCAAAGTCAACATTGGCGGAGAGAGCGTCA
>JAPCJU010000026.1 GCA_027886795.1 Nitrososphaerota archaeon
GAAGTCATCGAATCAGCTTCATAGTACTAACCTATTGTTTCGGCAAATTCGATTTGTGGTGATTCAGAAATCATGGATTGAAATTGGTTTAGAGCAATAATCGTTAAGGATCCAACAGTCTCTGGTTTCTGTAACATTTGTACCATCCGTCGAGGTATGTCCACTGCTGCAGCACTGCAACATATTGCAGCGGTTCTCTCACTCGCAAAATTCGATCTTCGGAAGACAATTTCTCGAGGATCACTTAACTCCAAATCAGGTGAACCAATTCCTCGAAAACTGTAACTTTGATCCTCGACAACTACCTCTAATCTAAGAGCTCCGCCGGATTTGATGTGCCCCTTAAGTTCAGCTGATAGATTGTTGCACCCCTTTCCAGCGTCGACACCCAAAATACAATCCGCACGTCTTGAAATGTAATGATCGGTAGTGATTTCAACAGTATTTCTGTGAGTGCTAAGTACATTATTATGACCCCTGAAACGAATTGTCTCGGAAAAAATATCCTCGGCTTTCAATTTTTCACCTCAATAGTTCGTGTTCAAACAGAAATTGTCTGTCCATTTTATCAGATGTCTGTAAGGTTTAAATTCCGGGCTAAGAGCATTTTGTCAAAGGTTTGATAGAATGTTCCCCGCAGCTGCTGGTTACGACAGAGCCATTACAGTATTTTCTCCTGATGGCCGATTATATCAAGTTGAATATGCTATAGAAACTGTTCGCCGCGGAACTTTGGCCGTCGGCGTAAGAACAAGGCATGGAGTCATCCTAGCTGTCGAGGAAAGACCAAGAAAGCTTCAGACGCCGGGAGAGACTCAGAAGATTTTTCAAGTCGATGATCATCTTGGAGTCGCTGCAGCTGGTTACATTCCGGACGCTCGCGTCCAAGTTGATCAAGCCCGAATTGTGGCTCAAAGCAACAAGCTTGTCTATGACGAGCCGGTTGACGTAGAATCGGTCGCGAAACGTCTTTCCGATCAATGCCAGCAATACACCCAATATGCCGGTGTCAGACCATTTGGTGTGTCTTTGATCATCGCGGGTGTAGATTCAAATGGCCCTCAACTATTTCTTACTGACCCAAGTGGGACCTACGTTGGATATTATGCTATAGCGATCGGCGCCGGGGCCGACCAAGTCGGAGAGTACCTGGAGCAAAGATACAAAGAGGACATTTCGATTGATGACGCCTTAACCCTCGCGGTTGAATCCATCTATCTTGTGAGTGAAGACAAGATTGGAACCAGGCACATAAAAATGGCGGTAGTTCCTTCGGAAACAAAACAGATGAGAAGATTGTCAGATTCGGAGATTGATGGTTACGCCGAGAAGGCAAAACTTAGATCGTCGAAGCAGCCTCCATCGCAGTAAGTTTATGTCGCGGAGCATCGCACGCGGAGGAAATTTATTTCCTCCGACCGACGGGGGCTATCTTTTTACGAATCTAAATTTGAAGATCGAATGGTATATTACGAAAGGAAATAATCTTGTCTTCCAAATTTAGCACTGTTCGCTATTCAAGCGGAGGGGAACATTTTGAAATTTTGGTTCATCCGGATCCCGCCTTGGAATTTAAGTTTGGAAAAAATATCGAAGTCTCCCAGGTCGTTGCTGTCGATGAAGTTTACTCGGACGCAAATAAGGGCCTCAGGATTCCTGCTGAAAAGCTGACGAAGATTTTCAAGACTAACGACTTTCTCCAGATAGCGGAAGTAATTCTCAGAAAGGGAGATCTCAATCTAACAACTGAACAAAGAAGAAGGCTTGTAGAAGAGAAACGTAAGCAAATCGTTGCAACAATCTCAAGAAACTATGTCGATCCTCGATCAGGTCTTCCTCACCCTCCACTGAGGATAGAACAAGCCATGGCTGAAGTTAGGCTGACCATTGATCCATTCAAAGATGTTAATGAACAAACCAAAATGGTAATTGACTTGCTAAGGGGAATTCTTCCTCTAAAATCAGAGCGGATCAAGATGTTAGTGAAAGTACCCGCGCAATACTCGTCACAATCCTTCGGCGCTCTGAAAGGAGTTGGCGATATTGTCAAGGAAGAGTGGGGGTCGGACGGGGGGCTAACGGTTATAATTGAAATTCCTGCTGGGGTTCACTCAACTCTCCTGGACAGGCTAGGATCACTATCGAAGGGAACTGCGCAGGCTTCAGTTATCCGTTAGGTCAAAGTTAATCTAGTATTACGTTTAAAGTGAAAAATTGTGCCAGAAGTAAAAAGAAGATACGTTATTCCGGGAGAAGTTGTTGCCCGGGGAAATGTAAGGGCTGATTTGAATGTGATGCGTGTTAACGACACGCTTGTTGCTACTCGGGTTGGTATGGCTGAAATTGGTCATGACGTCGTTCGCGTTGTGCCACTTTCGGGGCCGTACATACCCAGAATCGACGATCTCGTTGTGGGCAAGGTCATTGATTATAGCGCGTTTGCGTGGGAAGCAGACATCAATTCATGTTTCTTTGGAATTTTGCCTGCCGCATCCGTGTTTGGAAGGGACTACTCACCTGCGAAGGATTCTCTAACCGACAAGCTGAAAGTGGGAGACATGATTGCGTCCAGAGTAATCGCTTTTGACAGGACAAGGGATCCGCTTCTTTCGATATCTGGACCCGGGCTAGGAAGAATCCCTAGGGGTCAGGTCGTCAAAATATCACCCGCAAAGGTGCCGCGGCTGATCGGAAAGAAAGGTTCTATGATAAAGACAATCGAAGTCGGGACCCGGAGCAGGATGTTAATCGGTCAAAATGGTGTTGTCGTGATAGTGGGTAGTCCGGAAGACACCCTTAGAGCAATACGAGCCGTGAACCTAGTAGATGAAGAAGCGCACTCTGCAGACCTCACCGAGAAGGTCCAGCTAATGCTGGGAATTACTCCAGAGCCGCAGCAAGCTGATGCGGAACAGGAGTCTGATGAATTCGGCTCGGAAACACAGACGGAGAATGAACAGAGCGCTGCATCGTCGGGCGAATCGGACGTCATGTCCCCAGAAAACATGCAATCCGGAGAAAGCTCTTCGGAACAGATAAGCGAAGGAATTTAGGCAGTCAACTAGAATTACAGTTTCATAGGAAAATCAAAAGAAACAATTAGGTGAAAAGTAGATGGGAAAACAAGGTGGAGATAGTTCCAGTCTCATTAACGAGCAGGGAATTAGGGCAGATGGAAGAAGAATTGACGAGCTGCGCCCGATAAAAATCGAGGTAGGAATTCTGAAGAACGCCGATGGATCGGCGTTTATTCAATTCGGAAAGAACAAGATAATGGCGGCTGTTTACGGACCGAAGGAAGTTCATCCGAAACACAGCGCGCTTCCCGACAGAAGCGTTTTGCGATGCAGGTATCACATGTCGCCGTTTTCAACCGAGGAGCGTAAGAATCCAGCTCCTTCAAGAAGAGAAATCGAGATATCAAAAGTGACTCGGGAGGCACTCGAGCCTTCTTTGATGCTCGAGGATTATCCGAGGACGGCGATCGATGTCTTCGTGGAAGTGTTGCAGTCTGACGGAGGCTCGAGGTGTGCTGGAATTTCTGCAGCCTCGGTTGCTCTGGCAGACGCCGGAATTAACATGAGGGATCTCGTCTCCGCATGTGCGGCAGGAAAGGTAGCGGGTCAAGTGGTGTTGGACGTTGACGACACTGAAGACAAGGAGGGGCAGGCTGATTTACCCATTGCAATAATGTCCACTTCGAACCAGGTAACCTTGCTACAGCTCGATGGACAACTGAATGAAGAAGAGTTCAACAAAGCATTGAGTTGGGCGCTCAGCGGCTGCAAGAAAGTGTACGAGCTTCAAAGAGAAGCGTTGATCGGGAGATACTTCGGGAAAAATGAAAAGGTTCTGGAGGTCGAACAGTAGATGTCGGCGGTCAAGAAGATCTTTGTCGTCGAACAACTAAGACGCGTACAAATGAGCGATCTTTTGGCGAGGGGAACGAGGCTTGACGGCAGAGGGCTTTCCGATTTTAGAGAACTGACAATCACAACAAATGTGATCGAAAAAGCGGAAGGTTCGTGCCGCGTGAAGCTCGGAAACACTGAACTGATTGCGGGCGTGAAGGTAAATCTTGGCACTCCATTTCCAGACACTCCTGACAAGGGATTGCTGGTAGTAAGCGCCGAAGTACTTCCGTTAGCTTCCCCTTATGCAGAACCGGGTCCTCCTGATGAGAACACGATTGAACTTGCCAGGGTTGCAGACCGCGGCATTCGAGAATCTGGAATGATTGATGTATCGAAACTAGTCCTCGTTGAGGGAAAACACGTCTATGCTGTCTTCGTCGATGTTAGCATTTTGAATGTAGATGGAAACCTATTCGACGCAACGTCCTATGCCGTTGTTTCGTCTCTGATGACAGCAAAGATTCCAAAGTACGTCCTCGATGATAAGGGTCAGCCGTCAAAAACAGATGAAATGGTTTCGTTGCCAATTCAGACGATTCCGGTTTCCGTGACTCAAGCCAGGATCGGAGATCATCTCATTGTCGATCCCACTTCCGAAGAGGAGGCTTTGATGGAATCAAGGATAACTCTTGTTTCAGACGATAAAGGAAATCTCTGTGCCGGTCAAAAGGGAATGCCCGGAAGTTTGACCACGGATCAAGTTCTTCAAGCCGCCAGTACCGCCAAACTTAAAGGAGAAGAAATCCGTTCGATAATAAAGAAGGCCGTTTACAATGGCTAAGTCCTCCGAACACAACAGCATGAAGGGTCTGGGGGCAAAATATGGCGCCACCGTCAGAAAACGATATGGCCGAATTATGGGCAACTTGAAGCGTACTAGAAGATGCCCTTCATGTGGTTCGACCCGTTTTAGAAGGCGAAGCGCCGGCATCTGGGCATGCTCTACCTGCGAATACAAGGTTGCAGGTGAAGCTTACGACATCTGAGCGGATACAATCCGGATAAAATTGCCTTCGCGCAAATCAAAATCTCCCTTAGCCCGAATTATGAAACCGAAAGTAGCTCAAACTACTCTCGTTGTCTCCATATGTGGTGAGAAGAAAACTATTGACGCCGTTCGAGTCTCGATGGTCCCCGAGATAGAGAATGGAAAAAGGTGTCTGTTGGCTTTACATAAAAGCAAACATAGTGAAAAACTTGCACTGGCATTCGCAGCAAAAGATCTTGTAGCTCTCCGGGCAGGTTTGAATACTAATCTTCGATTGGTTGCATCTGCTCTAAAGACAATTGAAGTTGCGTCTGGCAGAACTGGTGCATTTACAGAAAGACTGAATAGAGCAACGCAGTTGCGGGTCTAATCCGGTAGAGTGAAATAATGAGCAATCAAAACGAAGTTCCTCCGTGGTTGAGAGAGCAGCTGGTACGATTTGAACAGTTACAACAGAACCTTCAAACTATTATGCTTCAAAAGCAGCAAGTTGACGCTGAAGCTAGCGAAGTCGACAGAGCGGTTGCCGAGCTAAAGAAAGCTTCAGAAACAGATGCCGTTTACAAGAGTGCCGGAAACATCCTGGTCAAGGCAAAGAAAGACGATCTATTGAAAGATCTGGAGGAACGAAAAGAACTTGCAAACACAAGATCAACAGTTCTTGGAAAGCAAGAGACGCGAGTGAGAGAGAACATCAAAGAATTGCAAGCTAAAATTGAAGAAGCGCTTAAGGGACGGCCGCTTGGTTCAGGGTCGCCCAATTAGGACAATCTCTTTTCCAAGCCGGAATAAATTTTCGTTTCGGAAGATATCAGCCGATCTTGACCGAAAATGGGACAAAGGGCTGGAAGATTCCAGATCTGTTCCGTGAACAGCTCGATACACTCAAAGAAAATTCTGTAGCCAAGATCACATATTTTGCCCACCGACAGGCGGATCCAGACGCCATCTGCGCTGCGGCAGGGTTGTCTCTTTTGGTACAGCGATCATTTCCTGATCGCCAATTTGAATCTCTGATTATCTTGCCGCAGGGGGCGAGCGTATTGGGGGAAAAGGTTTCGTCAATCTTTGGGCTGAGAACTCATTTCAAGGTGGATCCGGTAACAGTCAAAGAAAGCGATTTGATCGTCGTGGTAGATAGTGGGGATCGCCATCTGCTAGAACCATACCTTGATCCTATATCAGAAAGTTCCGCCAAAAAAATCGTCATTGATCATCACGCTTCGAGCCTGGAAAATGAATCATGGAAAGGCTTTGATTACAAAATAATCGAAAGTAAATCGACCTCCACTTGCGAAATTATTGCATTGGGTTTTCCTCCGGCAATATTCTCAAGGGAGATATGTCGAATTCTTCTTACGGGTCTGATGTTTGACTCCCAACATCTCGGGTTGGCAGGCGCTAGTACGCTTGAAGCAGCCCTGATTTTAGTCAATGGTGGAGCCGAGATTCCTGATACAAAGAAAATTCTCAGATACAAACCCCATCGGTCTGAGATTCTTGCTAGATTGAAAGCGTCACAGAGACTTCAATTTGAAGAATGCAATGGCCGTTTCTTGGTGAAGGGTGAAGTATCGAGTTTTCAAGCATCAGTAGCTCGAATGCTTGTCGATATTGGTGCTGATGTGGGAATCGCATTCGGAGAAAGTAACGCGGAGGCACGGCTGTCCGCCAGAAGTACTCAGTCGTTCTACAAAGAAACAGGAATAGATTTGGCCGAAGAAATACGAAAAGTCGCTAATCAT
Organism: Nitrososphaerota archaeon; assembly: GCA_027886795.1. Classification (GTDB taxonomy): domain Archaea; phylum Thermoproteota; class Nitrososphaeria; order Nitrososphaerales; family CADDZS01; genus DATLTL01. The sequence continues at coordinate 6,648 of JAPCJU010000026.1, forward strand.
TTTGGAATAGTCGGTGGAGGTCACTCCACGGCCGCCTCTGTCTCGGGAAAAATAGAACCCTCAGCGCTAGCAAATCAACTTCTGCAAAACTTGAAGGGAAGATTACTACAAAAATAGTGATTACAATAAATTTATTACGTCTCCGAGATAATTCGGTAGCTTATGGATCAGATCGACGATGTTCGACCTTTGGCGTCGCGGACGAAGACTCAAACGATGACGGGAATCGGACTTTTTGTTGCCATCGCCTTGATCTTGAATCTGAGCCGCCTTCAGGTTCCAGCTCCGTATGCTCCTTTCTTGATATATGAGATCTGGGAAATACCGATTGTCGCGTGCCTGTTAATTTACGGCCTGGGTGCTAGTATCATCGCCTCTTTGATAAACACGGGGGTGCTTCTGCTCGTAAATCCGGGTTCTCTAGGCGCTGGCCCAATTTACAACTTGATTGCAGTTATAGTGACTTTGATTTCGATATCTGCGGGAAACAAATTGCTCTCTAGGATGCATGCGGGATCTGCACCCATCGTTGTCGCGACAACTGCATTGGCTGCAGCGTTGCGCGCCTTGGTACTGACTTTTGTAAATTTTGTCTTGCTGCCATTTCCTCCCCCTCTTGGATTCAGCATCCCGCTAACTGGAGTGACTGGAGTAATCGCGATATTGCCTTTGATTGCTTTTTTCAACGCAACAATTGTCCTCTATACCGTCCCATTCGGATACGCAGTCGTTAGGGCGGTTTCTTCGAGATTTAGGTTCAGGTTAGCATATCCGCTAACATCATCCAGTCTCAGCAAATAGAAAATGAAAACGCATGATCGTTCATGTTGAGACCTGTTTCAGCGACGAACTCTTCAAATCCCGTGCTTGGTCGTGCTGCAAGCGACCTCATCGAGATTAAGGACCTTAATTTCAAATATTTCGGCTCAACAACCCCGGTTCTTCAGAACGTTAACCTCACCGTGAAGAATAACGAAATAGTTCTGATCGCAGGGCACTCCGGATCCGGAAAGAGTACTCTTCTCCGTGCAATCAATGGCCTGATTCCTCACCAGCACAGCGGCGATTATTCTGGTGAAGTGCTAGTTGATGGATTGAAAGTCTCGGAGACCAGCATGAGCGTTCTCGCCCTTAAAGTTGGTTACATTTTTCAGAACCCGGAAAATCAGATCTTCATGTTTTCAGTGGAGCGCGATGTGGCCTTCGGTCTGGAAAACCTCGCCTTACCCCAAGCTGAAATGAGGGAAAGAGTAGATTGGGCAATGGAATTGCTCCAGATCAAATCTCTAGCACTAAGAGCTCCCCACGAGCTTTCAGATGGTCAAAAACAGAGAGTGGCGATAGCAGGGGTTCTGGCAATGAAACCAAAGATCCTGATCTTGGACGAACCGACCTCATTGCTTGATCCATTCACGGCAAAATCGCTTGTAAACTTGATTCGGGATCTCAGAAGTACACTAGGAATAACGGTTCTGATTGTCGAGCACAGGTTAGACTTGGTAGCGAAAATATGCGATCGTATGGTTGTGGTTGACAAGGGCACGGTTGTGCTCGAAGGTTCGCCACGGGAGATATTATCAAAGACTGACGTGTCTCTGTTCGGGGTCACCGAACCGACTATTGTGAAGTTGTCAAAAAGGCTCTCGCTTGAAGGAGAGAAACTCGCCCTCGACGCCCAGGAGCTCACAACTGCCCTAAAGCCGGTCGCTTGAAAGCAATTCCGGAGTTTTCAACCAGAGGTTCTTTGATTGCAACTTAACAGCAATTTGAAAGACGGGAAACCTATCGTATCCTTTGAAGATGTTTTCTACAGCCACCCAAATGGAAACGTCGCGCTCAAAGGGGTCAATTTTTCCCTTAGGCAATCAGAGGTTCTTGCAATTCTTGGGAGCAATGGCGCTGGAAAGACGACTCTCGTTCGTCATATCAACGGACTACTGAAACCCACCCGAGGAAAAGTAAGCGTATTCGGCGAAGACACAAAACAACTATCTTCGGCGCAGTTATCGAGAAGAGTCGGCATAGTATTCCAGAACCCTAACAATCAACTCTTTGCCCAGTCGGTAAGAAAGGAGATCGAATTTGGGCTCAGAAATTTCGGATTTTCGGAAGATATCTTGAAGAAAAGGGTCGAATCTGCACTGAATGATTTTTCTCTTTTAGACTATGCAGATAGACCGCCTATGGAGTTGAGCGGAGGAGAGAAAAAGCGGCTGTGCATCGCGCTTGTCTTGGCTTGGGATCCGGATATTCTGATCCTGGATGAACCAACGGTGGGGCAGGATTCAGAACAGAAGGAAAAACTTTCTGAAATGACAAGGCTACTCCAATCACAGAACAAGAACGTCATTCTAGTCACCCACGATGTCGAATTTGTTTGGCCACTTCAGCCAAGGATAATTCTAATGGCAAACGGGTTAATCGTTGCCGATGGCACGTCGCAAGCGGTTCTTAGCGATTCTGATTTTACAAATCGTGCAGATGTCTTAGCGCCGCAGCTTGTTGATTTCTCCAAACTCATGGGCTTTCTGAAACCGTTTCCTTCCGCCCCCTTCGAAGCCGAAAAGATTCTGAGAATCGAACACGGTTAGCAATGCGTTGTAGAGAGATGTAGGAAATGCAGTGGGTCGCGGCAGGATTTCTATTCGTTCGGGGAAATACGTTCATCCATCGCCTGGATCCGAGGGTCAGGCTCCTAATTTCCCTTACTCTGTTCATCATCTCATTGCTGAGCCACAGCATCATACAACTTTCAGTTCTTATCGCAATCACCCTTTCCGTAGTTGCCTCCGCAAAAATAATCAAACGATTTGCAAAATCCATGTTGCTAACTGCAACGATTTCCCTAATTGCCTTCGTGTTGAATTTGGTTTTCAATCCAAAATCACCCCATGACGCCATCGTTTTTGGAATCAGGCTGTTTGCAGTGATATCCTCAACATCGCTATTCTTTCTCACATCTACTCCTGACGAGTTAGAGCAAGTCATGAAGTGGTTGAAATTACCTTCAGACTTTGTAATGATTTTTGTGATCGCCGTTAGATTCGTGCCAGTGCTTTTACTTGACGCCTTACAAATCATGGATGCACAGAGATCCAGAGGACTGGAATTTGACAAGGGTAATTTTGTTCAGAGGCTAAGGAATTCGATCCCTATTTTGGTGCCGCTGATAGCGGTTGCTCTGAATAGAAGTCTTGATCTTGCAGAGGCTATGGATTCAAGAGCTTACGGAGCAACAAAGAAACCAAC
>JAPCJU010000027.1 GCA_027886795.1 Nitrososphaerota archaeon
CTGTCAGCGCCTGATCACTTCCAGTGACACGGTCCTCGTTTAGAGGTTGTAAGCATGCCGTGGAGCAGAGCAGCAAGAAATCAGGCGCTGTTACTGATCTTTGTTGTTGTTCCTGTTTTGATGTTCGGTCTGGGGGTTGCCGGATTTGAAATATCGAAAGCCGCGGGCCTTGGGAGTAATTCAATATGGATAGCTTTGGTTTTGTCCACGGTCGGCTTTGCTATTTCAATAGTCGTAACATTTCAAATGGGCAAAAAGTACGAGCCGATCAGTAAACCTGCGCAATAAAACCGGAATTCTGAATCTCAAACCGCAAGTAGGGTTGGAAATCCATAGCTCTCTAGAGAGAGGTCAAGATGAAGACGATGACGAAGCCGTAGATCGCAATTCCCTCTCCGAGAACCACGATAACGAGAGCACGACCGAAAAGGTTTGGTTTTTCTGCAATTGCTGCAATAGCTGCGGAACCAGCATACCCTACAGCAACTCCCGCTCCCAATGCTGCCAGACCAAATGCGATTCCCGCACCTAGAACGCTCGTTGGATTCGCAGCTAGCACTGTTGATCTCAGGATCTGACCAGTTAACTCAGCACCAGAGGAAGCATGAACAGGTAAACCAAGAATAGAAAACAAAACATAACCTAAAACAATGCTCGAAATTACAGTAACTACTCGCAAAAAACTATCGAAAAACCTTCGACTTCGACTCATTATAAAAGTATTGGGAGAACTACACCGATCTGAAAAATTGTTCAACACTAGCGTGGTCTGAAATCGCAGTTTCGACTTGGCGAAGTGAAGATTCTTCCATTCCGATTCTTCGTTCAAACATTTGCCAGATTTTCTTAACAAAATTTAGGCAAGAAATTTTTCTAGGATTTGGCCGAGAGAATATTTTCCACCGAAATCGTTAATACACATGCAGAAAAATTCGCAATTCTTACTCAATTCTAAAAAATTTGTTGGGGCTTTTTTTCTTTGGGCGTTTACACATTATCAAAGATCACCCTGATTGTACCTCGAAGTGAACTTCCCGAAGCGACCAGTTACATCGCTGAGCTCGGAGATTTCCACCCCATTTCTCCTGAGACCGATGTTTACGATAGAAAACTTTCCGCTCTTGCATCCAATGCTTACAAAATTTCCTCTGAACTTACATTCATAATCGATAACATGCACTTGAACTTGGAGCCTTCTGCAGTTCAGAAGGCATTTGCCGGAATCAAGTATGACAGGACTCAGATCGAGGCCTGGAACTGGGATGATTACGTCTCCAAGCTGGAGACCCGATCCACTCCAATAATCAAATCACTTGGCGACCTCATCAGAGACAGGAGATCGCTTGAGAAAAAGCGTGACGATCTTGTTGCCCTTCAGAGAGCTCTTGGAACACTCGCTAACTACAACATAGATTTGGGGCTCGTGGAATCGATTCATAGATTCCATGTGGAATTTGTCATCGTCGGCAGCAAAGATTTACCTGAATTGAAGAAAAGTCTGGTGGAGTCCACTCTGATCGATGTGCCTCTTTCAGAAAAGGAATCAGCGGTTTTGGTGATCGGTACTCGAGAACAGAGGGATAGAATTTCTAAGACACTTCGGAGTTTCGATTCCAAGAGTGTGTCAATACCAAAAGATCTTCCTCAGAGCCCCCTTGCCGCTACAAATGAAATTGTGCGACGTCTCGATCAGATAAGGATGGATATCGGCAAGAACAAAGAAGACACTCAAAATGGAGTAAAATCGACCGCAGAAAGCATTCTGGGTTTGCAAGAGGCTGCAGACCTCGCTTACAAAATTCTAGAGGAATTGAAGAAGTCAGGTAAACTAAAGCGGCTTTCAATAGTTCAGGGTTACGTCCCGACAGATCGAATTTCTCAACTTGAATCGCGAATAAACAAGAGATGGCCACTGGTAACGCAAGAGATCGATCCTCAGCAGTCATACGCTGAAGGATTGCACGAAGCAGAGACAGGCGCCACTGAAATAGATCAGCCGCCGACGAAATTCGATTCCAAGAATAGAGCTGTAGTGGCGCACGAACCAGTAACTTTGACCAGCGGCCCTCCTGTCTATGGAGAGTTCGATCCGACTCCCATACTCGCGGTCTCTTTTCCAATTTTTTATGGCATAATGTTTGGCGATGTAGGTCACGGTCTCTTGTTGATGATTATTGGGGGAGTCATCTATGGAAGAGGTGTCAGGTCGATGAAGAACTGGGGACTGCTGCTGCTTCTCGCCGGAATATCCGCGACTGTGGTGGGTTTCCTAGTTGGAGAAATTTTCGGCTTTGAGCTTCCGTTTGATGTTCCCAAAATGCTCGGGATTACATGGCTTGAATCTTTGAAACAAGCAATTGGTCCGTCTAATCCCAACGGTCTTGCTTTCAACACCGCAACTGTTCTCTTCTTCATCAAATTCACGATTTACGTAGGAGTCATTCACATCTTCATCGGGCTCGGGATAGGGGTCTACAACAGAATTAGAACGCATGATTATTGGCACATGATGGCGAGTTTGCTTCCCACGATTTCGGGGTACTCTTTCTTCCTGTTGTTTGGTTTCGCCTTCAAGTCCGCTCATTTCAATCTCGCAGCCGTAACGAATGGAACAAACTTCCAAGCAAATATCGGTCTGGCAGGCCTGGTCGTTTCTATCGTTTGGCTGTTTGTCGCTGGGCCGGTTTTGGCGAAGGTGGGCAAAATTCACGGATCTGTTCTTTCGGAGGTTGGACTGGCAACCATGGAGTTTCTGGAATGGGTTGTTTCAAAGTTCGTGGGCAATACAGTCAGCTACGTTCGACTTGCGATTTTGCTCGTGGTTCACGCAGCGCTTCTTTCTGCAACAAACCTCCTATTCTATTCGTACGGCTATGCATCTGTCCCAATTTTGGTCGTGATGAACCTTCTGATCTTCGCCTTTGAAGGACTAATCGTTTACGTCCAGAGCCTAAGGCTTCACCTTTACGAATTTTTCTCGAAGTTCTACGTCGGAACAGGGACAGAGTTCAACTCCATTACTCCGGTCAAGGAGCATGTGATTGTAAAGTGGCTCGGCAAGAAAGCCGATTCCTAATCATCAATAATTTTTGATGCGTATTTTCTTTCTGGAAGACTCAAATCATTCTAGAGTCATTCGTTCTAGCCCTTTACGACTGCCATCGGTGTTAGCCGCACTACCTTGGTTCCTATGCCCACCCTGTCAGAAACATCCGCGACCATGTCTACGTCCTTATAAGCACCAGGCGCTTCTTCCACAACCCCCTTTTTGCTCGCAGACTCGAGCATTATTCCCTTTGATTCAAGATCTCGTCTAACGACTTCGTATGGGTACGTGCGCGTAGCTGCACCTCTTGACATCATCCTTCCTGCTCCGTGCGCGGTGGACCCAAAACTTACAGCAAGTGATTTTTCTCGTCCCAGCAAAACCCAGGAAGCAGTTCCCATCGAGCCCGGAATTAGTACGGGTTGACCTATCGAACGATATTCCATAGGGATCGCGTCGCTCCCCTTTGGAAAAGCCCTAGTGGCTCCCTTTCTATGGACAAAAACTTTAGATTTTTTCTGAGGATTTCCTTCATCTACTGTGTGTTCTTCCACTTTGCAAATGTTGTGAGCTACGTCGTAGACCAGTTTCATCCCGAGGTCAGACTCGCTCTTCTGGAAGACTCGCTCGAACGATTTTCTTACTCTGTGGGTTATGATTTGCCTGTTAGTCCAGGCGTAATTTAGAGCAGACCCCATCGCAAGACGATAGTTATCAGCTTCTCTAGATCCAGCAGGAGCACACGCCAATTCTCTATCAGGTAGGTCGATCTTGAAATTTGGGGAGGCGACGTCAATTATTTTCAGATAGTCACTGCAGACTTGATGGCCCAGCCCACGGCTTCCCGTGTGCATCAGGACACACACTCGTCCTTCTACCTCAATATTGAAGGTCTTTGCCGCTTCTCCGTCGAATACCTTGTTCACAACTTCTACCTCGATGAAGTGGTTTCCAGAACCGAGGGTGCCGAGGGATTTTGCACCTCTTTTTTTAGCCTCGACCGATACCTTTGCAGCTTCTGAATGCTTCATCGTACCGTTCTCCTCGCAGTATTCTAAGTCAGAGGAGACGCCATACCCGTTATTCAAAGCCCATTTTACTCCATCGGAGAGAACAGAATCAAGCTGTTGCGTCGACAAATTCAGAGCGCCGACGTTTCCGAGTCCAGAGGGTACCGCCCTGTAAATTTCCTTGACCAATTCCCTAAGTCTTGGTCTAACATCTTTTTCCGTAAGATTAGTTCGAATCAGTCTAACCCCGCAATTGATGTCGTACCCGACACCACCCGGCGAGATTACGCCCGTTTCGAAATCTGTTGCAGCGACGCCGCCTATCGGAAAGCCGTATCCTTCGTGGCCGTCAGGTAGTACTACCATATGTTTCAAGATGCCAGGCAGATGTGAAACATTTACAGCCTGATCAATCGTTCTATCTGTCTCCATCTTCGCAATCAGGGTGTCATTCGCGTAGATCGTTACGGGTACCCTCATCCCAGGCCTTGCAGATTTTTCGATTCTGTACTCTACGTCGCTTATCTTCTGCATTCCAAACTTCATAATCTGCTTGCCACGCTGGTCGTGAATAGAAAGAGCCGATAAATTTAGCTGAAAAGTCTTTCTTAACTTGTATTCGATTTATGGCAGTTGTTTTTTGATCTGGGCGGCGACAGCTAATCCGATCTTAGGGACAGAAGCTAGTTTCTCCACTGAAGCTTGCGAGAGCTTGTCGATGCTCGTGAGACCAGCTGCAAACAATGATCTCGCGCGGACACGGCCGACCCCGTCAAGCCTCGTAAGTGGTATCAATTCCGACTTTATTCCATATCTAATTCTCTCGCGAAGTTCGCTAGCTTCCAATGCCAAATCATTTCTAGCAAACAACCTCGCGAGCTCAGTAAATGAATAGAGAAGCCAATCGGCATTGTCGACCATTCTATGCAGGTCTCCCGGTTCAATGGAATACTTTTCGAGGACAGTCTGTTCGGGGTTTTCATTTATCCAAGAAATTAACGCCAAGATGGTCCTGAAATCTCCGAGTAAACCGTCGTATTGCCTGTAATACTCGAAGCTGTCAGTGCTCGGAATCGGAATCAGAAATTCGGATTTCTTGCTCTGAACCACCTCGTCGAGCTCGACTTCATCCTTGCCTCGCGTGTTGAACTTCGGGGTCATATCTGGAGTCTGCACAATCAAGTGAAGGATGCCCAAAGCGTGAGTCCCTCCCCTTTCTCCGAACTTGATACCCCTCCTCATTATGATCGCGGATTCTGGATCGATGTAGAGCATCGCAACTCTCTTCCCGAAGTCGGTTGCCCTAAATTTCTTGGTCCTTCTGAGAACTAGCTCCTCTTCTTCCAAATACACCAGCGCTTTCTTGACCCGAGATTTCACGGTCACCTCTTTGTATTGGGAGCTAAACAGCGTACTTTCAAAAAACTCGTAGATATCATCTTCAGTCATTCCTTCATTCGACGCTACAAGTCCGAGCAGGTGCATCCTTAGCGGCCCGTCGGCAGAAAGCTGAGACCTGATGGGCTCAGGTGTTGCTTGGATGTAATTTTCATAAATCTCTCGAGCACTCATCTGGTTGCCAGCTAGGAGAACTATTTCTCCAATTGTATCATACCTGGGTCTTCCGGCGCGCCCAGCCATCTGTTTGAATTCGAGAACGCTGATTGGAGTCTGCCCTCCCTCGTCTGCATTGTAGCGCATCAAACTGCTAAGTACAACGCGCCTCGCCGGAAGGTTGACCCCAGCAGCAAGCGTCGGCGTTGAAGTAAGAATCTTAATTTCTCTGCTCCTGTAAGCTTCCTCGATTATCTTCCTGTGCTTGTTGTCAAGCCCGGCGTGATGAAAGGCCGCGCCCTCGGAGACGACATCCGCTAGTCGCCTTGAAACTTCAGTTTCTTCTCCACTTGTCAGGATTCGGTGGGAAATTTCTCTTAGCTTTGCACTTTCTTCGAATGATAGAAATTTTGGAATGATTTCCGCCGCTTTTTCGGCCATCGAAACAGCTCGCTTTCTGGTTTCGCAGAAGATGAGCGATTGTCCTCCATCCTTCACGGCGTCGATCGCGACGTCAATTGGAGGCCCCCGGTTGGACTGAAGTAGTTTTCTTTGTTCGCCGTCGATGAAGGAAAGGGTTCCATAGTCATATATGCCTTCGACGAGTTTCACCGGCCTCCAGTTTGTCTCCACTAGTTCTGCTTTGATCCAATCTGCAAGATCTTTGGTGTTGCTAATCGTCGCGCTCAGAGCGAGAATCTGGGCGGCGGGAACGTACCTCTTTATTTTCGCCAAGATCATCTCCAGCGTGGGGCCTCTGTGGGAGTCGCCCACCAAATGCACTTCGTCAGCGATGAAAAGTGTCACTGAGTCAATCCATGTCGCACCATGGCGGATTACCGAGTCAAACCTCTCGTTAGTGAGAATTACAACGTCTGCACCGCCTAGACTCTCCCCTGATGAATCGTAATCTCCGGTCGAAATGAAAACCCGGAGCTTTGATCTCTGTGATCCAGGCTTTTTTATTTGCTCGAAAATTGCCTTGAACTCGTCGTATTTTTCTGAAGCAAGCGCTCGGAGTGGCGCAAGATAAACGACCTTTCCGCCTCGCTGGATTGCTCTAATTGCCGCCATCATCGCCACGAGCGTTTTGCCGCTTGCTGTGGGGGTTGCTAGCACCAAGTTTTTCCCGTCAAGAACTCCCGATTGAACGGCGTCGTTTTGCGGCGGGTAAAGCGTCTGATATCCCTGAGAGAGAAGCGAATCGACAAACTCCTTGGGGAGCTCGGGGATCTCGTTAATCATCAACCGTTTTTTCGCGTCCCAAAAATTGAAGGGGAATCTCAAAAGATATAGGAGTATCTATGTCTTTTTGAAAAAGTGTGCCCTAACTTCATAGATGACGCCGGACTTCCACATATCTTGGAACACCTTTTCTGCTTGCTCTCGAGTGAATTTCCCAGTCTTTGCAATTTCCTCGTAAAACACCTTGTCTTCAACAGGTTGTTTGGATTCCCCTGTCAATGTTTTGAAGACATCAAGCGCCGCCTCTCTGAGTCCCTTCTCGCTTATTGGTTTATTGTATAAAACACCGACATCGACTTTTTTGGTTGACTGATCAACCGCAACCGTACGCAGCATTCGATCAATCAGATTTACGGCATGGAGGGCGTCGTCCTCCGTCACTCGGGGATGAAGCAAAATTCTTGCCCTTGCTATCGACAGCCGAATCATGCCCTCCAGCCATCTGGGAGTTACTGAAATCTGTTCAGGAGATGCTTCACGCCTCAGCTTGATGTAATAGGAAGAAAGGCGATTTCTTGCTTCTTCAGTCAATTCAGGGTCGAGCCTTTTCACATAAATTATGTATTTTTTCAGCAGCTCGAATTCTATTGGAGGAGCAGTTGGAAAGGAGGACTTTGCTCTCATGTCTAGGATGTGTCTTGCAACACTTTCATCCATGGCCTGATCTGCCTCGTCGCGAATAATGAAAATAAGATCGAAACGGGTCAGGAGCGGTACCGGAAGTGCAACATTTTCAAGTATATTCTTGTACGGATCGTACTTTCCATCTACTGGATTTGCTGCTGCAAGAATGCTCGTTCTGGCGTTGAGCGTTGCTATTATCCCTCCCTTTGCGACGCTAACGGTCTGTTGCTCCATGACCTCGTGCAACGCGGAGCGATCCTCGTCCCTCATTTTGTCAAATTCATCAATGCATGCCACGCCAAGATCGGCCAACACCGTCGCCCCTGCCTCCAGCATCATCATTCCATTTTTTTCCTTGACGACAGCGGCCGTCAAGCCAGCTGCTGTAGATCCTCGTCCGCTCGTGAACAATCCTCGAGGGGCAACTCTCGCGACGTACTTGAGCAACTCACTTTTCGCGGTACCAGGATCCCCGACCAAAAGTATGTTGATATCTCCCCTTAGAGTCGACCCATCAGGGAGGGTCTTTTGGGGCGATCCGACCATCAAGAGCAGAGCAGCTTCTTTGTGAAGCTCGTGACCGAAAATTGCCGGAGCAACAGATGCCACTAATCGATCGTACGCACCAGGGAGGGCTGCGAGTGTTTTGATAGCGTCCTCCTCCTCCCTTGAAACCTGCTGCTCCTCAGAACGCTTGCTTATCTGCTCGACATAATTTGCTTCGATTCTGGAATTGAATAATTTGCGCGAATAACCGCCGATATTTTCAGACTCGGCTTTGACGATCCCGGTCAGAAAAACTCTGTCTCCAGGTCGGGCTGAATTCACGATGTCACCTGTCAGATTTACGTCAAAAGATTGAGGCAGCTGTCCTGGAGGTAATTCTTCTGGCATTTCCTGAACCTTTATCACCTGGAAATCGATGAATTCCGTTTTCAGATCGTCAAGCTCGAAATTCTTGGTCTCGCCGCACCCTTCAGTTTCACACTTTATGGGCCGCTTCAGAGTCGTTCCGGATCCCGTTTGTTCGATAAATGTGATGTGACCGTTGAAACAGCGAAATGCGGCATTGACTGCCAGTGGCCGAAGTTCAGAGGTCCTTGTCACCATTCCGGCAACTAGAATCAACTTGTTCAGTTCGTTTTTGGTTACCCCTCTCAAAGAGACGCGGTCTGAAAGATCTCTTAGCCGAACCCGTAGCTCTTTTCTAATCTTGTCAGCATAAACCGGATTTTCGATGTCTAGAGTTTCGACTGCCGCGTCATCAAATGAACTGAGAAACAGGTCGGGTTCATTGACGAGGCTGGTAGCAAGATCGGTGTCGTACCCTTCAAGGTCAGAGTAATCGACAATCAGAGACCTGGAAGTCGTTCCCGGAAGTTGGGAAACCTGAATTCTGTATTTCAGCTCGTTTTTTTCATCTTTGTAGCCCTTGAGAAAATCCACAAAGATGTCCTTTACTTTGGCTTCGGTGTATTCCATTCGAAGAATTACTTTCCTTCCATCATCATGGATCGCCAGGATTGGAGCAGCCCGTAAACAGAATCGAAAATTTGGTATTCTTCTGGTGTCAGCTTTTCACGAACGTCTGTTGGCGGGGAAAGTGACGCAGCAATACTCAATATTTTTCTTAATCTCAGCGCAATTAAATCGTAAATCAATGTGCGGGTCTTTTCAAGTTCCGGTATCGACGATGGTTTCAAATTGCCGAAATCACGAGTATGGGCTAACTGGCGCCTTATTTTCAAGTAGAAATCTGGTCTGAGAGTAGACAATTGTTCTGATCCCGCGATTTTCTCTCTGGTAACCGCCTTGAAAACTTCGGAGGAGAAGCTTTCTTCCTGACTTTCGCATATATCCAAATTCACAAGAACTTCGGCAACCCACCTAGGGAGATCAATAGTGTCGCCCTCATTCATCGGTTCTAAGTGAATGCTGCCGATGTCGATCCTCGAGATCTTTTGCTTGACCCTAAGCCTCGAAGCTGAAAGCAGGTAAGCAAACTCTCTGTCACGGATCGATTGAATTACTTGTTCGGCAGACAACTCGGGGGCCTTCCCTTCTTTAACGCTCACTGATATGAGTTTGGGAAATGGAGAATTTCGACTCCCCTTCTCCTTAACAGTTTGATCCGTTCGTTGTGTTTCCTTTCTTCAACAAAACCTTATCCGCTCGTGAAAAATTAGTGTTAATGTTAGTTCTTACAATCAAACGGTGAACGATTTGAGCAAGATTTTTGACGATGGCGATGATAATAATGAGAAAAAATCAGAACAATTAATGTGGGTTGAAAA
>JAPCJU010000028.1 GCA_027886795.1 Nitrososphaerota archaeon
AGTTTCAAAGGTGGGATATTAAGCAAGGGCTGGAAATTCATCTGCATCGCGGTCCCTTCCTTAATCTTCGGACAGTTGGCGACAAGTCTGGGTGGCTCATCTTCAATCACATTAGTCCAGGATCAAATTCTCAAGAGCTTGGGTGCTTCAATGTCCCTGATCGGAGGACTACTGATCGTAATTGGCTTCAGAACAGAATACAGAATTTGGAATCCGAAGCAAATGAAACTAGCACAAAAACCGTCTCCCCAACAGGCAGTGGCTTAGCTTGTTCTGGAAATAGCGGTCGAAAAGGCGGATGGATTACAGTTCTGTTTCGCTCTCTGGACATAACACATCATCAATCTCGTAGATGTGAGGACAACAAATCTATGTCCACTTGATGCAACAGAACCTTCATGAATTTGCTGGAAAGAGGTAAGTCTTGTCTATTACGGGATTTTTTCCGAGATTTCCACTAAGGGAGAAGGAGGGGCTTTCGTGACAGGCCCTTTTCTTGTGGTGTGATCCTAAATGGTCCCGTCGCACCCCTTTCCTCCTCCACTTCAAAAATCAAAAAACGAATCATCGAAACGCAGACTTTGATAGCGGTTGGATGATTCCAAAAAATGTAATCCTCCGCGCTCTTTAAGATTCAATCCGTGAATCCTAGTTAGACCATGATCAAGATGCGAGATTTTCATCGATCGCGGTTGTGCTTACCGATCTGTCTCTCACTGTCTCTCTTTTTGCTTGTGAGCCCCCCTTTGACCATTGCTGCATCGACATCGATCACGTCACCTTACATCTTGATCGGAGGACAAAATGGATCCTGGTTTACCCCTAATCAGGCCCCGAGACTTTTGCAAATGTCAATGAGTTTAGGGCATGCCGTAAATAATTTGACGCACGATCTGGCAACGCCGTCTAGCGGTACAATTTGGACTGGATCTTCGAACGGGTCCCAATGGCTCACTTCAGGCTGGTGCTGCTCGTCTGGTAATCTTCACAGCCCACAAATCTACCTCTTCGGGCAGACGCTTAATCAAATTCCGTTCAATGTTTCTAAGATAGATAGCAAAATGTCGTCCTGGTGGGGCGGAGATATTTTCACAGCAAGTTTCGGTGGTAAAGGAAATTGGCTGGTCGCCGGTTTGGGATCGGGATGTCTGCCTTCATTCCAGCCGGGCTGTTCAAGTAACGGTGGCGGTTCGACGGGCTGCCCCACTCTCTGTTACAATCACATGGGTTTGGGGTTATTCAACGGATCAAATTTCATCGACCTTTCAGGGGCTAAGGGCTTTGCAGCACACCAGGCTGATTTCATTCTTTACGCGAGCGGTTGGAACGGTCATTACTGGCTGGTAGGCGGAGGATACCAGTCATCCGAAATTCTTTTCCGATTCAATCCGAAGTTGAACACCTTTTCTTTCCTCACCACTGCGATCCAGTCGGCGACTGGAGCTCAAGGAGCAGTAACGAGCATCGCGTGGAATGGAAAGACGTGGATGATAGGAGGCATGGGATTCCTAGCAAGTTACAATGGCCAGAGTTTTACCTCCCTCACTGCCCAACTAAACTCGGCGTTGAGTTCTGCTCATAAATTGGCGTATCCCAATTCAGTCAACAAAATAATATGGAACGCCAAGACAAGCACGTGGGTCATGGGAGGCGGTCTACCCATAGCTCTGACGGGATCTGGCCAACGCGCCTGGGTCGCATCGTACAAATCTAGTAACAGTCCAGCTTTCAAAAACATGCCGGCAATTCCAACCGCACTATTAACGAGTGACTCTGCCGTTTTGTCACTCTCTTACAGTCGATCAACCTTGGTGATTGGTGGCTACGACACACCCTCCTCCAACAAGGGAGTTCTACTGTTTTTCAATAACGCGACTTCAACTATCACAGACATGAGCAAAGCGCTCGGGAATATGGGCTATGTTGATTGGGTGGGCTCTGGATGACCGGCGAATAAGTTTCCATTAACCTGGCTAGGGCCAAATTCGTTACCCGATGCACTGATCAAGGATATTATAAGATGAAAAAAAGACGTGAAACGTTTGGGGGAGCTACATCTTTAGACGCTGGGTGTAATTGTTCGTTCAAAAGGCTCCGCTAATCCCGCGAAAAAAAGAATCGCAAAAGAGAAAAAGAAGCAAGTATTTAGGGAACTATGCCGTCAAAAAAGACCGTATGCAGAGTATGACGACCACCCTGCGCGTGGAAGCCGGGTTTTTTGCTTTCTATACCCTACTCGGTTTTTGCTTCATCTGTGTCCCCGCCGAAGTAGTGGGGACGGCTTTGGATGCGAGTTTTGAATCCCTCGCGATCGCAATCGTATGTCTGACACTCGGATTCGCAACCCTCCTACGCGTCTACACTCGTGATGTGGTGACTCACGAAGTAAGTCGCCAATCGCGAATTATCCGGACAGAGGAATGGAGACAAGAATTCCAAGAGTCCATGAAGTAGATGCAAAATTAATCGTCTGCTTCGAGTAGGAAAAAAATGTGAAAATGTGCCCCATTACCACCTGAAAAAGGTAATCCCGCCGGCGTAGTTCCGCATCCACTTCTTCTTTTCGTGACCCTATGCGCTTGGCGCTCGAGAGCAAATCCGCATCTGTCCACTTCTTCAATTTCCAGGAGTCAGTTTTCCTCAGTGTCCCCTTGCATCGTTCATATTAGGCGGCACTTTTCCAGCAGAGCGGTGAATCTTGGTTCTGAGTGAATTTCCTCAAGCATAGGATATTGACTCAAGAATATCAGTCCCGGACTGTGTTCCTCATAAGACTCTGCAAATAGTTCGAGGGCATATTCCTTGTCCTCCAAAGCCAGACGGACTAGTGCAAGATCCGTCGTTCCAACGTAGCGACTAATCGATGCCTTTTCTAGGTGCTCGAGAATTTTTCGCACTTCCTCCTTCCTTCCTAAAGCCGCGTACGCAAGAGAAACTGATGTGTACTCCCAGGATGAGTTGCTATATTGCAGATAATCAGCCTCCTCGATTCCTGCGGCGAGAGCCATCTTCCGAGCTGTCTCCAGTTCTTTTACCGCATCCTCGAACCTCCCAGCTTGTGTGAAACAAAAAGCGAGCGCAGTATGCAAGCCCGCATTTTTCGGATATAACTCGATCAATCTGATCATCTCCTGAATACCCTCGTCGAACCGTCGGGCGAGGATGTAGACGTGAGCAACGACTGAGCCATTAAGCACGGCTAGCGGATCCAATTCTTGGCCCCTGATTGCGATGGGAATCGCTTCTTCCGCTCGACCGAGGAATGCCAGGAACCATGCATACCAAGTGTAAGCCAAAGAAAAGCTGGGATTGAGCTCAATCGAGAGTTTGAACTCCCTCTCGGCAAGTTCCCAGTTCCAGTCGTATTGAAACGCCAGTATCGCCCGAGAATTGTGAGCCTCAGCCAAATCCCTGTCAAGTTCAAGGGCTTTGGTCACGTAACTAAGGGCCTTGGGAAACGCATCAGCGGGCGAAAGCATGTCCCCCGCTTGATAGGTGTAAATGTTCGCGAGCCACGAATACGCAGGGGCAAAGGTGGGATCTTCGTGGAGCGCTGACTCGAAATCTTCGATTGCCCTAAAATTGTCCTTCTGGGTCCCCAGCGAGAGGTCGTATATCCCCTTCAGGAGATTGTTGTATGCCGCCATGCTGCGAGTTGCTCCCCTCTCGATATTTTTCTTCGTGCTCCCGAGCAGTTTTACCCTTAGAACATCGGCAACATTCTGTGCGATATCGCTCTGAATCGCAAAGATGTCTTTGAAGTTCCGGTCGTAACTCGCTGACCAGATGTGTTTGTCTTCCCAAGCATCTATCGCTTGCACCGATATGCGAATCAAGTCACCTGACTTGCGTACGCTTCCCTCGAGAATAGTTCCCACCTCGAGCTCCATGCCTATCTCTCTTATCGGCTTGGGAGAGCTCTTGTACTGTAGAACAGTGGTACGAGAAATTACGCTCACTCCTCCAATCTTCGACAGTGTCGAAATCAGTTCTTCCGTTATTCCATCGGCAAAGTATTCGTCATGCGGGTCTTGGCTCATATTCGCGAAGGGTAAGACCGCCAATCTTTTGGCGACTCGGATTTTGGGCTCGGTCTGTATGTCCTGTAAAATTCCAGTCCATGGAAGCACAATCCTATAAACGTCAATGGGGAACTGGACCCCCTTCAACACCAAGGGGGCTAGTTTCTCGAACCGGTTGTTAATTTTCTCTTTGACCTGTGTATACACCTGATGAGACAAACAAACCCCACCCGGTTCCGCGAGAGGCTCCACTCTCGAGGCTATGTTTACGGCGTTGCCAAAGACATCGTTATGCTGGTGTATGATCTCCCCGAAATGAATCCCAATCCTCAGCTTTATCCTTTGATCCTCCGGAATCGGCGACGAGTTATATTCATGCAAGGCAGTTTGAATGTCTATTGCACAAAGTGTGGCGTTTAGGGCGCTATCAAATTCTACGAGAAATGCGTCCCCAATGGTCTTTACCTCTTTTCCCAAATGCTTCAAGAAAATTGGTCTCAGCAGTTCACCTTGTTTGCTCAGCATCTCTAAAGCCAAGGATTCATTCGTCTGAGTGAGCGCAGTATAGCTGACCATGTCTGTAAACATGATCGCTGCAGATCTTCTATCGGCGAGGGACAAAAAATAATCCTAGAGAAGGTTCAATCTTGAGAGTAGATAAAGCCGTTTTGGATAGACGTAACGAAAATTTGTCTTATTGATTTGCGGTTGCTGTGTCATTCCGTTAATTCACTGTCCTCCGATAACAGAATAACAGGGATACATCACAAAAACACAAAACATGCTCGAAACCGCTTTGAATGGTCTGTGAATGTTTGAATCGAATAAGAAAATGTCTTCCTCTTTTCAGAAAGAGCGGTTTTTCGGCCTCGTCACATCCATCCTCGAGACTGATCCTAAGGTATCATTCCAAAAAGGGAATTCTAATCATATGTTGATTGCGATTTGCCAAACTGTGATTGTTTGTGAGCCTCTTTCCTGAAATGCTCCTTCAATTCCTCCTCATTCGCGAAACGAGCCGAGACATGCTGACTGCAAATAAACGTCCATTGACCGTTCTCGAAAAGTCCGGATACTAAATCAGCGTAACGGCTGATTGCTGGATCGAGCTTTACTTGCTTGATTCTTTTGAGGAATTCCGAAGTTATCTTTTTTTCACTGAGAATTGCTATTTCTTCGGGAGTCTTAGCTTGTCGGGTCAAGGTTCCACTCGTCTGTTTTTTTCGAAGAATAAACACCTTCGGTTTGATTCTGAGTTTTTCATAATTGTGAAAAGCAAATTGATAGACAATTTCGACCCAAGGATCCGGTATACTAACGCCGGCTCCATCCAATTTTCATTATCGAAATTCTATGATTTATCAGTTCCAGTTGTCGAACGCTCCAGTTCTTGGAAAGAATCAGAAACCGCAGAAAATTATCCATAACAGGGTCCTCTGCGAGCGACGCGCGAGATATTACTGTTCCATCCACGACAAAGAATGTCCCCAGATGCGACTAAGGATTATAGCGGCCGATCAAATAATTCCAAAGGCGGAAATCTGTCGTAGAAAATCATGTATGAGTTAGCAGAGCGAAACGGTATGACAGTCATCTCGGTGCCTGCGTCAAAAAAGCGAAGATAGGGATAATATTTAGTCTTATTAAGAGAAAAAAAGCAAGGGAACGGAATGACCAACAAGCGGCAGAAGAAAATGGATCAGAGAACATTGCTGAGCAGAAAAGGAATAACACCATCAGGAAAAGGGAAAGAGAAGAAGAAACGTAGCGAGTGAATGCTTACGTAAGCGAGAACGCGTTTTCTAATTCAGAATGAAATCGAAGTATCAAAGGACTCCGCATCCCTCAGAATGAAGACAGGGAGTCCCGAAAACGAGAGACGAATCATGGTGACTTCGTTCGCGATGAATGATAGCTGCCCTAAGTCATGACTCAGGCATCAACGGTTCCCATACGAGTTCCCCAACATCCAGCACAAGATCTGAAGGGTTTTCCTCTGACCAATTTTGAGTCTTTTTGCGGACGAGTCCTATACCGACACAGACAACGTCATTTAGCCACTTGTAACGTTCATCATCTAATGATCGATTATCTTTCACATTGATGATGATCGTATTACTCCCTGAAATCGGTAGATACTGAATTCTGTTTGAAGCTGGATGATCCTTGGTCAATAAGGGAAAGGTAGAGTTGTTGAATACGCCCTAATACCGTTATCATGATTGTGCTTATCGTCGGAGTGTACTTGAGTTACTCTTTGGGCAATAACACTGCAACTTCTATTATTACCGAGACCAGCTCAGAAAAGCACGACGCCTCGAATGGATGGTGTCTTCACAGGATTCACCACAGTGCAGACCAGCTGTAAATAATCACGGGAATAGATTTTGTCTTTCTTTTCCTCCCTTTCACCTTAACTTGAATTTGTATAACAGGAGCAGGAGATGAATAGTAGCGCTGAAACCCCTAAGCGAGAGCTAGGCGGTATGCAGCTACAAGATCAATGTCCGCGACCCCAGAGACAAGCTTCTCCTTGCCGTCGGGGAGTATGATCGGAAACGCCGCTGCGTGATATGGAAGGTCCAACATCTCGGTTATTTCCTTGTTGTCGAACTCATTGACCTTCCTGCAGTCTCCCTGACCGCACTCGTACTGATAGACTTTGAGGATACGCCTATCGCCAAAACCTCCTCCCCTGCTTCCCGTGGCGGTGGAGAATCCTTCGGGGAGCTGGAGCACGAAGATGGTGTTCGGCTCGTCGAGTTTCTTGAGGTTTATGGGCACCTCAGTCACGAATACGCACCGCATCCTGGACTCGATTAGGTTAATGAATTCTTGCAAGTCCACTATCTCCGAATTTCTTTGTCAGATTGTCGGGCATTCATCAATGCGCAACAGTTTGGTCTTGCGTCAAATATCCGCTCGGGATTCGCTTGAAAATTCGAGCTGGTCCAGCATTCTCTCATTCTAGTGTTTCACATAATAGTCTGCCACATCCAAAAAGGGTTCTGTTGAATCTTAAGGTGTTTCTTTCGAGCGTTGAAATTCGAGTGGTAATTAAATGTGATTCAACAGAACCATGATACTTAACAATTTAAGACAATTCGCACGGATAAAGCGTATCACTCAGATCGGCTCTCCCTAAAAACGCTGAAAAATCTTGTGATATCACCATTCTTAGTTAAAGCCCGAGGACGATCACCAAAACTGAGAATTACTTCTTGCGATAAATATGATGGCAAGAAGACGCCTTCAGGTGACTCTCACAAACTCTTTCCCCCGAGATGAGTCGTTTTCAAAATTGAGGATCGTCCCCTCGAAATATAAAGCACAAAACTAAGGTCTAATGTGAAGCAACTGAGGGATGATTAGAAAATGCAAGAATTGATTCGAGATTTTGGAGCACCTTTGGATCTATCAATTGAACGAAAGCCAGAAACTCAATACTTTCATATGCAGACCGAGTTTATCCATATTGGATTTGATGGAAAACGAACCGGCGCAGAAACTTATCTTCTCAGGCTCCTCTGTAATCCAGGGGCATTGTCAGGGAAAAAGCTAGACGAATACACTTGCACAGAGTTGGGGTTACAGCTTCAGGGAGGAAGCCATGTAACGATTCCGGCTCTCAAGCTCTTCACGTACCAATTCAATCTGATGTCCGGGATGATCGACAAAGGTCCAGTTTTTGGAATCCCACACGAGCCCTTCGAAAGTTTGACAGACAGCACCGGAAACAAACTTGCTACTGATATACGCTATGCTATCTACAACAATTTCATCGACTTCCATACCTTCAACGATGTCTTTTCGAGACCCATGAAATTCGGTAAAGGAATAGAATTTCTAAAAACTCCGGGGGACCAAGTAGTCCATGCGAGTGCTCTGAGGGACGCTCCAGTAACTCTTGGAAACACCATCAAGCCAGGTTCCGTATTTCATAATGGAAGAATCACTCTCGAACTCAAAGGGATCAGCATAGTAGATGGCGCTCCGTGTGCAATTGTTGGATATGATTCTGGTGAATGCACCTTGAGGATGATTATAGCGGTGGACAAAAATCAAGAGGGATTGATGGAGGGCGGTTCTGAGTACAAGGGTGATATGTACATTGACCTTCTGTCGGGGTGGTTGAGAAAGACGACCCTCGACGAGTTCGTGATCACGCAGGCTGGTGCTACCGATGTGACAAAACCCAGAATCTACGGCTATACTGTTCGCCATATTCTGTTGCGTCTGATTGATCGGCAAGAGTTTGAGAAGCCTGTAGCACTCCTCCAACAATAAGTTTCATGAATTTGTTGAACGTCACTCCAATTATAAAATTACTAGTGACGGAACAGATTGACACTTTTCTGATTCTCAGGTTTGATGATCGTATCATGGCTTGATAAGTCCCATGATTCTTAGTACGTTCGAAGATGAGTTGCCAAAATGGAAACTGGATTAACTCCGCCGAATGTTGCGAGCAGCCACGTACAGGATGTCAAACTTTCGACCCGAGAAATCGCTCGAACCGCTGTGTACACTGAAGGACTTGGCAAGTCCTTTGGCTCTGTCAAGGCGTTGGAAAGCCTGAACCTTAGGGTACCTGAGAAATCAATATTTGGATTACTTGGACCGAATGGTGCAGGAAAAACCACAACAATTAAGCTTCTACTTGGCCTTATCAAACCAACTTCGGGAAAGGGCACACTTCTTGGTCAAGATATCGAGAAGAGTAGTGTCGCAGTGAGGAGACGCACTGGCTACCTCGCCCAGAACCCTAGCTATTATACGTATATGACGGCCCGCGAGATCCTGCTATTCAAACTTCGATTCTATTACGGTGGTGAAAGAAAAGATCTGGAGAAACGCGTTCAAGAGTCACTCGAAATGGTAGAGCTCGAAGACAAGGCCGACCGACCAATTAGGGGATTCTCTGGTGGTGAGCGTCAACGCTTGGGCATTGCTCAGGCCGAAGTTCACAGACCTGACCTTCTCATTCTCGACGAGCCAGCAGCCAACTTGGATCCGATGGGGCGACACGAGGTCCTCAACTTAATGGAGAAGTTGCGCCAACACTCAACGGTAATCTATTCGACACATATCCTAAACGACGTTCAACACATCAGTGATACTGTCGCAATTCTCAACAGGGGAAAACTCCTAGCTCAGGCGCCAATAGCGGAACTTCTCAAAGGTTCCGGCATCGTCTACAACATCACACTGAAAGGTAACTATCAGAGTGCTTACGAGAGAATGAAGAGCTTGTCGTGGGTAACCGGCATAAACGTAGTCCAGGGCGATTCTCGAACAACATTTGAAGTGAGCGTAACAGACGAGGGAAGGGCAGAAGAAGAGCTACCCAAGTTAGCTCTCCTCAGTGGTGACGTGTCTGTTACAGAGTTCGGGAAGAAGCATGTCGAACTTGAGGACATTTTCATGGAAATAGTGGGGGGAGCCTAGATTGCAACAAGAATCATCGATGGAAAAGATTGAGGGTTCAGGAATCCTTTGTGGCTTCAAAAACAAAGCAAGGGAAGAGAACGGCCGTTGGTGGAACACTCGCAAATGGCTTGTCCAGAGCGTTGTCTGGCTCCTTATTATTAACGGCGTATCTTTGATCGCCCTAATCCAGTTAAAGAACACAGCAACATTCTCGCTGAGCGAGATACTGGGCGTATTCACGGGTCTCATGGGTTGGATGGTGGCCTTCGGCATTATC
>JAPCJU010000029.1 GCA_027886795.1 Nitrososphaerota archaeon
GAAAGTCGAAGAGTATACGAAATATTTGCGCGGCGACATGGATGGATTGAAGATAGGCCTGGTAAGGGAGTCTCTCGAATGGGGTGCGAGCGAACCCGATGTGAGCGATGCGGTTAGAGATGCACTGAGTAAAATGTCAGAAAAAGGGGCAAGTGTTGACGAGGTTTCGATTCCCATTTTCAAGGACGCACCCGCGATCTGGGCGGGAATCTTGATTCATGGGTTTGCCGCCACGATTGATTCGAATGGTGACGGGTTCGGGCACGAAGGGTACTACAATACTCACTGGAACGAATTTTTCGGGAGAGCCAGGAAAACCATGAGCAATGAATTTCCTCCGCTGGTGAAGGTTGCATTGATAACAGCGAGGTACCTCAGAACCGAATATTTCGGCGTGCATCATTCGAAGGCTCAGAATCTCCGCAGATTGCTTCGGCAGGAAATTAACAAGCAGTTTGAAGAGTATGATGTCCTCGCATCACCGACGGTTCCCATGAAACCTACCAAACTGCGCGACACGATTTCTTTCAAGGAGATGGCGAAAACTGGAACTTTCATGATCAACAATACATGTCCGTTCAACGTTACGGGGCATCCCGCGATCAGCATACCGTGCGCGATGCGCTACAATCTCCCCATCGGACTGCAACTCGTGGCGAAGCACTTCAACGAAGGTGCATTATTTCATGCGGGGTTTGCATTCGAGAAAGCGTTTGATTGGAGAAAACTCTAGATTATACCGTCTCTGTGGAATTCTTCGATCTCATGGGTTTCGTACCCTAGCTCTTTTAGAATTTCATTCGTGTGCTGCCCGAGCTTCGGAGGGCTAGTTCCGGTGGTAGTGGGACCGAAGACATGCAGCGGACTAGAAGCAACACGAAAGTTGTCCGATTCATAACTAGTCTCCACCAAAACCTTCCGATTCAAAAGAGTGGGATCGTCAAGCACTTCGCGCACGCTATTTACCGGTGCGTTGGGGATCCCTTTTTCCGTAAGCCTCTCCACGAGCTCGTCGCGATCCCACGATTCGGTAACCTCATCAATGATTGAAGACAGTTTTTTCATGTTGTGTACTCGTCTGTCATTTGTTGAAAAATTCTCGTCCGCCGCGAGAGATTCCAACTTCAGGACTCCACACAATTCTTTCCAAAACTCCTCATTGGAAGCTCCTATGAACAGGTGTTCTCCATTTCTTGCCTTGAAAACTTGATACGGAGCGAAGGCGGGCCACTCGTTTCCCATCCTCACCGGAGTCTTGCCAGTGATCGAAGAATAAGCGATCCAGTAGTTGACCAAACTGATCGCCGAGTCAAAGAGCGAGATATCGACAAATCGCCCTTTGCCGGTTTTTTCTCGTTCGAGGAGCGAGAGGAGTATAGCGTTTAGTGCGTAATTTGCTGCCGTTAGGTCCACGATCGAAGTTCCCGCGCGCATAGGAAGACGATCTGGCTCTCCTGTTAATGTCATCAGCCCAGAGATCGCCTGAACAACTGCGTCCCACGCAGGTCTGTTACCCATGGAGGACGATTTTCCGTAACCGGAAATGGAGCAGTAAATTAGGCGCGGGTTGGCTTTATTCAAATCCTCGTAGCCTAACCCGAGCCTGTCCAATAGTCCCGGTGCAAAGTTCTCCACAAGAATGTCGGATTGCCGAGCTAGTTTGGTGAAAATCTCCCTGCCTCTATCGCTTTTCAAATTGATCGTGACACTCTTCTTCCCTCTGTTTTCGGTCGCAAAGACGGAGTTTCCGAAAAACGGGTAGCTCCTTGAAGTATCACCCCCTTTTGGATTTTCTAT
Source organism: Nitrososphaerota archaeon (assembly GCA_027886795.1). GTDB lineage: Archaea > Thermoproteota > Nitrososphaeria > Nitrososphaerales > CADDZS01 > DATLTL01. The sequence goes on from JAPCJU010000029.1 coordinate 1,798, forward strand.
TTTGATGACTTCAGCACCAAGATCGGAAAGCAGTTCGGAAGTCCAGGGGCCTGCGATCTGATGGGTTACGTCAAGGCATTTGACTCCGCTAAGACTCATTCTATTTCCCTTTCTGATTTCAAAACCCTTAGGATGACGATTGAAAGTTAGTTGTAAGATCGAGGCTTTTCGAGAGATAGAAAATTTTACACAAGTTGTTCCGGAGAGGGGAATTCTATATATTCCTTTTCTTCGCTGACTTTATCGGCATAAATTGGTCTGTGACCGTGTTTCCTATAGACCCTCATTACCATGCTGATTTTGTCTGAATCAAAATCAACGATCTTGCCATTGACTACTGCCACATACTTTCCTTGGTACTTAGGGTCATGCAAAAGGATCGGTAACATTTCTTCAAAGGCTCTTTTCTCCGTCTCAAAAGCTCTCCGAGATTCTTCCTCGCTTAGTTCAATTCGTCTTATAGGACGATCACCTTCGTAGACTGAGTATTCAGGAGCTGCGCCACTCTTTCTCTTCGGGGCTTCATGGCTACCTCTCGTGAAACTCGCTTTCCCAGTTGGAGTTTTGCCTTTACGACGAATCTTTGATCTAGTCGGTTGAGTATAATGTTTGTAGGATTTCGCCAGCTCGGATGCTACCTCTGAAATATTATCAGTGATCCTTGCTGATCTTTCCGTTATAAAAAGACTAAACATTACATCTACCATGCTCTATTTGAAAACCGAAATAACAACCGAAGAATTAACTAGTCCATCCCGTGCCGGTTTGTGAAAGAAAGATCTTGAAGTTTGGAATTAGTCTGATGGGGGTGTACGACACTCCAGATTATCTCGCAGATACTCTCAGGTTTGTGAAGTACATTGAGGAAAAGGGCTTTGATCAGGTATGGGTCGGTGATTCTCAGCTAATTCATCGGGATGCGTACACGGATCTCTCACGGTGGGCGCTGAATACTAACAAAATCAAGCTTGGACCCCTAGTGACAAATCCCATTACCCGCCATCCTTCGGTCACGGCTTCGGCAATCTGTTCAATCGACGAAATATCAAATGGAAGGGCGTTGCTCGCTATTGGAACTGGCGAGACCGCAGTAAGGAGGGTCGGCATAAAGACCCGACCAGTTGCCGAACTCGAGAGTGCAGTGAACGTGATTAGAGAACTCTCTTTAGGACATGAGGTGGACTTCGGAACCACAAAGATGGGGATGAGATGGAACAAAGGACGCAAAATTCCAATCTACATCACTGGTAGCGGCCCCAAGGTCTTGGAGCTCGCCGGGAAAGTCGGTGACGGGGCGATCATCAACACAGGCGCTTCAGAAGATACTGTTGGATTCAGTATCAACGTGGTAGAACAGGGAATGAAAAAATCCGGGAGAGGATCAGGAGAAGTGGATATCGCGTTGTTTCTCTTCGCTTCAATTGCAGACGACAGGAGAGTTGGAATCGAGGAGGCAAAGCCATTTGCCACGTGGTTTTTCGTTAACCTGCCGGATCATCCCGTCGTAGTAAAACAACACATATCTTCTGCAGCACAGAAAGCATTCGCGGAATACCGAAACCAGTACTACAAATATGATGAAGAGGTTAGTCATCATGCGCCGAAGTGGGACAACGCGTCAGCGAAAGCATCTTTTCTTGATGATGATATAGTTAGGAAATTCACTCTTGCTGGAACTCCCAAGGATGCTGTTAGACAGATAAAAGATCTTGAAAAGCTTGGAGTCAAATCATATATCTTTCGTGTCGGATACTCGGACAACTTTGAGAGGCAGCTGGAATTAATTGGAGAGCATATCCTGCCAGAATTTCGATGACTTTACGACGCGAGCGATCCGGCGCCTCATGACGTAGTCACTAAACTATTCGCTCTTTCATGTTGTACTTTGAGCTGGAACCAACTATCGCAAGGACTATCAACGGAGCATTTAGCAGGTTACGCACAGAATGATCCTCATTCATTGGTACGTAAGCAAGTGAGTGTTTACCTAAGTCACGTACTTCTGAACCTATTTTGATTCTTGCCTTACCTTCAAGGATAAAATACGCATGATCCCAGGGATGTGAGTGCTCCTCGGCGTAGCCTAGAGGTGCTATCACGCTATATGTGACCTTGTAGTCTTTTGAAGGGGGAGCATCTAGAAGAATTTTAGTTTCTGTAAATCCAACGTGATCTGAATTCGGAAAATAATCCGCAGCCGACTGTAAGTCGCTAAAGAATCTAGAGTTTGTTTCCATAAGATTATCATCGTGTCGCGTTTATCCGGATTTCATTCCCAGTCACAAGAGATTTGTAAGCCGCTTCAACCAACTGATTTACGATTCTGGCATCCTCGCCGTTGGTCAAGGGAGTGCTATCGTTCCTGATGCAACTCAAAAGATCATCAACCATGTTCCAAACTGCAATCCCTTCATACCTCCCGGAAAGTTCTGTCTCGACTAGATGACTCTTGACACTGGGCTCTTCTCCGATCTCTAATTCAAGTGCCTTCTTTTGGATCATGATTTTTACTTTTCCACGAGACCCGACAATTTCCATCACGAGATCATCTGCCCTCCCGGAGCTTGGTCGGCAGTAGCTGCCGTCCATCGTTGCGATTGCTCCATTTGCGTAAGTCGCAATTAGAATAAAGTTGTCCTCTACTTCAAACGATTCGTCGAGATTTTTGGCTCGGGAAGCGTAAACTTTTACCGGTCTACTTCCCGCATACCACTGCGCGAGATCCGCGATATGCACGGAGTGTTCGAGGATTGCGCCTCTTCCTCCCGTAGCTTTCACCGTAGAAAGCCACGGAGACAACATCTTTACAGATCCAACGTCGACGCGGTTTTCCCCGGCGATAAATTTCACCTTTCCGATTTTCTTGGAATCTACAATTTTCTTTGCTTCCAGCGCTTCGGGGGTATATCTGGAAAGGTAGCCGACCTGGAGTTTCACCCGGGACTTTTCACAGGCTCTGATTATTTCACGCGATTCGAAGGCGCTTATGCCAAGTGGTTTGTCGCAAAGTACATGTTTTCCCGATCTTGCCAAGGCGATCGACAATTCTTTTTTCTGGACATTCTCACTCGTCACCACACCTACATCCAGATCTTTGCTCGCAAGAAATTCCTCCATATTGGAGAAATTACGGAGTCCAAATTTCTTTGAAAATTCTAAGGCTAGTTTCGGGTCTGAATCATACACACCTACTAGTCTTGCACGTGGATGGCGCGATATTGCAGAAGTGAAGGAAATAGAGTGATGGTGGCTGACACCGAAAATGCCGAAACCGAGTTTATCCATGACACCCATTGCCTCCACATCGCTAGTTTATATTACGTAAATTGATTTTTGGAGGGAATTTGAGATAACGAGCGACGATTTCACCTTCGATTTCAAGATTGATCCGAACTTCAAAATGTATTGCTCGGTCTACTATTAGCGAGTAAAGTGTCTTCCCTGTATTTCGTCATGAGAATCTGACCGAGACCCAAATTGTTGAATTGGCAACGAGATCTAGATTTACGAACCGCCTCGCCGACAAATCTATAGCATTGTTGAGAAGGACGCTCTCCCATGAGAGTTTATTGAACTCTCAAAGTGCAATCTCTTGAAAAACAAAATTCTGAGCGAGAGCGAATTCGATAAGCTCTTCCAAACCGTTTCAAACTGGGGACGTTGGGGTACAGATGATCAGTTAGGAACTCTTAACTTTCTTACACCTGACAAGATCGCAAAGGCGGCTGCCCTAATTCGCACGGGACGCACCGTGTCGATGTCAAGACCCATCGACACGATAGCTTCTGCGGATAACCCAAATCCTGCCGTTCATTGCATGACGCGCGGCTATGATATCCCGAGTGAAATGGGAGAGCCGCTGTTTGTTGCAGACTACCTTGCTTGCGCCTGCCATGGATACGCGCATTCGCACCTTGATGCCCTATGCCATGTGGGATACAAGGGAAACTTGTACAACGGCAGGGCGTTGTCACTGGTCACATCGGTGCGCGCTCAGACACTGGACATTTCTAACTATTCAAAGGGTATTGTCGGTCGAGGTGTACTGCTCGACATACCAAGGTTGCGCAAGAAGAAGTGGCTGGAACCCGGAGAAGCTGTTACAGTGGAGGACATAGAAGACGCAGAAAGAGAAGAAGGTGTACGATTAGGCGAGGGTGACTTGTTTGCATTTCGCGTGGGGCACTATCAACGGAGGATCGAGCTTGGGCCTTGGAATGTAGATCATGGGGGCCAAGGTAGAGCGGGTTTGCATCCAACAGCCATGGAGCTACTTCATGAAAGGAGAGTCGCTGCTTTCTTGCCCGACGGCGACGGAGAGACCATCCCAAGCCCTGTAGAAGGAGTTGGCTATCCAGTCCATGCTTTGCAAATAGCCGCAATGGGTCTCGCATGCGGGGACAGTCTGCAACTCGAAGAATTATCCATGGCATGCGAGGAAGAGCGCAGGTGGGAATTCATGGCAGTTGTATCCCCTCTCAGGCTACCTGGGGGAACTGGATCACTTGTCAACCCTATAGCGATCTTCTAGACTTGCGGGTCACATGATCGCATCAATGTCGAAGACCAAAGATATTCGGTTCACCTCTATCATTCTTGTGTGACCGCCGATCCTGTCGCTCCTTTTATTTTGAGGGGCGCCTGATTGCAAAGATAAATATAACGTGATGGAAATTTTCGCCCTGACATGGAAATCGCCACTACCTCTCAAAGAAATGCACTAACCGAAGAGGAGCTGACTGCCCTAAATTATACGGGAGCGCCAAATGTCAGGGTAACGCCCCCAGGGCCTAAGGCAGCCGTGATTAGGGAGGCTCAACAAAAATACGAAACTCACACTGTCAAATACATGAAGTATTTTCCGACCGCGTGGGAATCCGGAATGGGCGCGACGCTCAAGGACGTCGACGGAAACCTTTTCATCGATTGGACGTCGGGCGCGGGAGTCATGAATGTGGGGTACGCAAACCCGAAAGTCACCGAAGCGATAGTTTCGCAGGCAAGAAAGCTCGTTCACGGTCTCGATGTCCCGACGGAAGGCCGCGCGAAATTTCTCGCGAGCCTGGTTTCAATACTCCCCGAGGGACTCCGTAACGACTCGAAGATTATTTTCTCAATTACTGGAAGCGATGCAAACGAGGCTGCAGCAAAGGTTTCCAGATACATCAAAAACAAACAGACGATACTCACCTTTGAAGGGGCGTACCACGGGATGCATACCGCTGCTCTCGCTATGTCCTCGGTTGCACCTCTACAGCGTGGGATAAGCCCGTTCATGGGCGGAGTGGTTAGGGCACCATACGCTTATTGCTACAGGTGCCCCTGGGGGAAAACATACGGAGACTGCGCGTACGAGTGCTTGCGGTATGTTGAGCACCTCTTCGAGGATCCGTATTCTGGACTTTTCGAGCCGGCAGCGATTCAAGCAGAGCCAGTCCAGGGTGAGGGAGGATACATTGTTCCTCCTGACGAATTCCTCCAAGGATTGCGGAGGGTTGCCGACAAGTACGGTGTAGATTTGATTTTCGACGAGGTTCAGGCGGGATTTGGACGAACGGGGAAAATGTGGTCTTCCGAGTGGTCAGGCGTGGTGCCGGACATGATGGCGATTTCAAAATCCATAGCCGCGGGTATTCCTCTTGCAGCACTAGTGCTGAGAAAGGACTACGACGATAAACTGCCGGACGCTTTCCACCTCGGTACATACAGGGGAAATGCAGTCGCCACGGCTGCTGGAGTCGAGGTCTTGGATTTTCTAGAAAATTCAGGGGTGATAGAACGAGCAAGAGTTCTCGGCGAGGAGATCAAGAAATTCCTGACGGACCTCATGAAGGAGTCATCCACCATCGGGGATATCAGGGGAAGGGGCTTCATGATTGGAATCGAGTTTGTTAGAAACAAGCAAAGCAAAGAACCGGGTCCAGAGATCGCGAGCAAGGTCCAGGCCGAGTGCTTCAAGAGGGGGTTGGTAGTTTTGAAGATGGGACACTACGGGAATTGCATTCGATTTGTTCCTCCGCTAACTATCACCAAGGAATTAATCGACAAGAGTCTCGCGATATTCGCGGAATCGGTCAGGGAAACAGAGGCGAATCTTCCTCCACCGGAAAGCGAGCATGCTATGGGTTAGGCGATCAACTTCGTTCAGATGATCCTGGGGGCTAAGCCCAGCTTCCAATCTTAATGCAGCAGAATTAAGCGGATAACTAAATTCGAATGCGATCACTCGGGGGGTATCTCGTTGAAGACGAGTCTGAGGTCGATTCCCTCCCTTTTCCTAATGGCTCTCGAGATCGGATAGAAGACGATCGAAAGAAGGAGTCCACCAAGTACTACGGCAACTGCCCCTGTAGAGATTTGACCAGTGCTGGTGCCGGCCGCCGCAGGCTCTAGGAATGTAAGCACGATTATGATGATGAGCCCGACTCCCTGCACGAGACCTGTTAGAGTAATTAGCGGAAATCCTCCAATCTTTTTCCTCGCGATTGCAGGAGCAAGATTGTAAATATCCTTTTTCCTGAACGGGAGAATAGCTGCCGTGAAGCCGTTTGGCATGAATGCTATCGCAACGATCAGCGTAGTGGCAAGCACTCCTCCTAAGGTAGCTGAATTATACGCGTAAATGACAGCCACAATTGCAGTGAGAATACCGACGAACGCAAGTGAGAAGGCGGGTGTTCGAGTTCTGTTAGACACAGAAGAAAATCGCTCAGGTATTAGCCTATCAAAACTCCACGCAAATAGAATCCTGCTTGCTGGAAGCAATGTCACTGACAGAAATCCGTACATAGCTAGCCCAAAGCCCATCCCTATTAGGAATGTAATATTCGGATCTTTCACGAGAGAAAGCAGTAGAGTATTGAAAGTAAAAACTCCAAGCGAAGCAGTCGGACCGTTAAGCGTTCCGAGAAACCCGAAATCCGACATAAAGGTATAACCAAACACTGCTAGAAAACCAAGTATGCCAATTGCTGCTACCGTCCACGCAATTATCGTGCCGCCCATCAAACCGATGGTCATGCTGCGTTGGGTATTCTTGATCTCACCAGCAAAGTATGCAGAAATCGGGGCTGCCATGAAGAAGAAGAGGAATATCATTGCGCCTGCAGTCGACAAAGCGGAAGAAGAGACAGACTGTGGCCATCCTGTTGCAGTCGCGTTGGTAACTACTGAGGAGAAATTTAAGGGAGTTATTGCCTGCGAATTGAAATTGTTAACAATAGATTGGTGATTCGATGTTAAGAGGTATCCAAAGAAAATTATCACCATAACAATTGCATATATCCCGATTATTCTGATAAACAAGAACCATTTCTTCGTGCCTGCTATCGCGAGACCAAATATTAGAAGAATGATGACAACTGCTATGATCGAGAGGTTGCCCGGGCTAGTATAGATCCAGCTTGCAACGGTTTGGGCGTACTGCGGATAAGAGGTAATAATCGCGGGCCCGATAAAGGCTTGAAGCGCGACGATTGCAAGTGAGGCAATCCCGACAACGAATGAAAACTCGACCATGAAGGAGGGAATCATCCCCCAGATCGGATTAACTATCCTTGAACCAAACACATAGTCGCCACCTGCTCTTGGCAGGGTAGCAGAAAGACAAATGGTGTTGTAAGCAACTGCGATCAATAGGACCAGAGCTATTGCAAAAACTGCAGGAAGGTTCACGCCTTCATAAATCGA
>JAPCJU010000003.1 GCA_027886795.1 Nitrososphaerota archaeon
TCTTGAAAGTAAAAGAAATCTCCAGCCGAATGGGACAATTCTGTGTCATCGAGATTTCGGGTTTCAAGCTCGTAACGCCTTGCGATACTAGGGTGAAGATTCTTCAGGCACTTGAGGACTCTGACCGAACTGCGGACGATCTAGCGAAAGAGGTCGGAGCTTCCTACTCCACAGTCATGGATCACATGGACTTGCTCGAGCGAATCGGAATAGTTGAAGCGTACCTGAAAAAGGGTCAGGCTGAAGTTGGCAGGCGCAAAATCTGTTTCCGGCTAGCAACCGTGAAGCAAGTTAGGGATTAATTACGGAAGTTCGGGACAGAACCCTTAAATATATTCGTCGACCAATGTGTTGGTCATGTCAGCACCCCAAATTGTAATTGGCTCCGATTCTAACTGGAGATCGGAAGTTGAGCAATCACAAGTTCCAGTTATGGTTGATTTTTGGGCGCCGTGGTGCGGCCCCTGTAGAATGGTCTCTCCTGTTATCGAGAAACTTGCGGGAAAGTACGCAGGTAAGATCAAGGTAGTCAAGGTGAATGTAGACGATAATCAAGCTCTTGCGATGAAATATAACATCATGAGCATCCCCACAATCATGCTTTTCAAGAATGGAAAAGACGTGGACAAGGCGATCGGCGCGGCTCCCTCAGATTTTTATGAGAGGATGCTTTCAAAGAACCTTATAGCATGAGCACGATAGAAGAGGATCAACAATTAGCATGTCAGAGAAATCAAACAAATTTTTCACCCATACCAAGGAAAAGCAAGACGAATTAGGGCGAAGGGTCGATAGAGCTCAGAACTTTGACGAAATCTTCGAACTCGTAAAGAGAGTAGTCGAAGAGGAGATCGGAGAACATAGGGCAGGACTGACTCTCGTTCTCGCGAACATGCCAAGCACGGTTGGGGCATATCATCCTATGGGTGCGAATATTATCGTGGTCAACAAGTCGCTCATCAATGGGATGCAACAGGTTACTAGAAATCCGAAGGAAATCAACGCCTTCGTTTTCATGGTCTTATTGCATGAATACCTCCACAGCCTTGGTTACGCCGATGAAGGCACGGTAAGGAAAATTGCTCAAAGGGTTTCAAGAAATGCACTGGGTGAAAGTCACCCCACGGTAAAGCTCGCAAATGCGAACTGGCTAGAGTTGTATCCTCAACTTCAAAGTCTCTCGCAACAACCGTTTTCGAGAGAGTTCGAAGTCGTACAAAAGTTTGACAGTTCGAGTACGTCCTACATTGGCTAGTTGACTATGAATAGAGCCGTCGCCGTTGATTGGCGACTCTTCATCATGGTAAGCGTTTTATAAACAAAAAGCGGAGTTGGTCGATATTGTCAAATTTGGCCACTAATGACGAGGTAGAGGAAGAAGGTTCCTCTGAGGCGACCATTGCGCCGGGTCTTTCAGAGAGGGCGCTTTTATCGACGGGAATTAGAATTGGGACGCTCGTAAAGACGAAAAGCATGGCTCAATTCGTGAGCAGGACCCAGGCAAACGGCCTTCACGTTATAGACGTTTCAAAAACTTTGAGCAGGATTGACGTCGCAGCTAAATTCATCGCGCGTCAGGAGATCTCCCGAGTCGTCGTTTACTCTGCAAGAGAGTATGCGAAAACTCCGATCGATATGTTTTGTGCTGCTACAGGGGCCAAAGCCTTGACTGGAAGATTTATGCCGGGCACTTTTACAAACCCACTCTACCCCAAGCACCTTGACCCTGAGATCGTCATAGTGGCGGATCCTGCAGTTGATTACCAGGCGCTGGACGAGGCGTCGAAGTTAGGGATCCCAGTGGTCGCAATCTGTGACACTGACAACGTTACCGCCAATGTGGACGTGGTAATACCTGCAAACAACCGAGGCAGGAGCGCTCTTGCGGCGATCTTCTGGTTGCTTGCGAGGTATGTTCTCATGCATTCGGGCGCCCTAAATTCGGACCAGCAGATGAAGTCCTCAATCGAAGACTTCGAGACTAAACTCGTCGAAGAGGACGAGGATAGATCCTACGAAAGTTCTTAAGTTCTGATTTATCAGTGCCCTTGATGTAAGGACTCTTGGGTTCGACGAATATAGATACTAGACCGGCAGCGGTCGCGGGGCAGTTTTATCCGTCAGATAGGGACGAGCTCTATGAGATAATTCACTGGTCATTCACTCACCCGCTGGGCCCTGGGAGATTTCCATCCAAGAGTGAGTTCTCACCAGAAATGGAGAGAGTCGAGTGCCTGATTGTTCCTCACGCAGGATACGTGTATTCTGGACCGGTCGCGGCCCACTCTTTCAATATAGCGCACAATTTTTTTCAGCAATACAAAAATCAAGATCAGATCAACATAGTAATCTTGGGTCCGAATCATTACGGATTGGGAAGCGGTGTAGCCGTTTCAGCGGCTAGTTTCTGGGAAACACCTCTAGGTAAATTCAAAGTAAACTCCGAACTGGCGAGAGATCTCGCGGAGAAATCAAACATCATAGATATTGACGATGCATCGCATTCGAGGGAACATTCTATTGAAGTACAGATACCTTTCATTCAGGCACTTTCCAGTCATGTTAAGGCAACGATTTCCTTGCTTCCCGTTTCTCTCATGCTTCAAGACTCGGAGACTACCAAAGAAATCGCCGAAGAGATCGGTGGGATAATTCGATCGATCGATGTTCCTTTTCTTGTTCTAGGTTCGAGTGATCTCACCCACTACGAACCCCAAGAAAGTGCCTCTCTCAAAGACAGAAAGTTGCTAGAACAAGTCCAGAATCTAAATCTCGCAGCGTATTACAATATTATTGAAAGATTGAATGTGTCCGCGTGCGGCTACGGGGCGATTTCCGCTGTAATGCAGATTTCAAAGATGTTTGGAAAGAAAAAGGGTAACCTGTTAAAGTATGCCTCTAGCGGGGACACTTCCGGAGACAAGTCTGCGGTAGTCGGTTATTCGTCGGTGCACTTTGTTTGAAGAAATTTGTTGCAGCGAGTGCTCCCGGAAAAGTAATTTTGACGGGAGAGCACTTTGTTGTCCACGGATCTTACGCAGTCGCCGCAGCTATCAACAAAAGAGTGAAGGTATCCGTCAGTCCTTCAGAAGACGGAGAGTCTTGGATCAATTCGAGGGGTATTCGCTCAAGAGTAGACTCAATAGATGAGGAATTTCCGGCCGCAAGAACGATTGCAAGAAGAATCATCCAAGAATTCGGAGAAAAGACTGATGCATTTGAAATGCTGATCGAATCAGAAATTCCTGCAGGTTCAGGCTTAGGATCCTCGTCTGCAGTATCCGTCGCGTGCACAGCGGCGTTGTCGAAATATTTCGGTGCCAAGCTCGACGACAAAGAGATCTTCGAACTCTCCATGGAGGGGGAGAGAAAAGTACACGGCAACCCCTCAGGCATCGACGTTCAAGCCAGCCTTATGGGAGGGATTATTCTGTTCAGTCGAAAAACAGGAGCAAAGTCAATTTCTCTAGGAAAGTCGATCGAAATAATCGTAATTTTCTCGGGAAAAAAAAGGAGCACTTCCAGACTTGTTGCAGCGGTTGCTCGTCGAAAAGAACGTTATCCGCATTTTTTTCAACAGCTTACGGATTCAGCTTCGTTTCAAAGCTTAGAGCTTGTAGATGCTTTGAAGGTCGCCGATTTTTCCCGGTTGGGCGCCTTGTTCAATATCGCACAAGCAGAACTCGATTGGATAGGGGTCTCGACCGACTATATCGATGAATTGATAGAAAGGGTTTCCGGTTTGGAAACCTTGGGCGCAAAAATAACTGGAGCAGGTGGTGGTGGAAGTATCATAGCTATTCCGAAGCCTGAAGCTTCCAGATCTCTCTTAGAATCGGCCCTTGAACATCATGAGTATAGCTTCATTACATCTTTTCCTCAGGAAGGTCTCAGATGGGAAAAGTAGAGAACTTGGTGATAATAAAGCTCGGGGGAAGCCTGATCACCGACAAGGATCGACCACTTTCGATCAATCTGTCAAATTTACGCGTCGTCTGCAGAGAAATTTCTAGCTATCTATCGACAAAAATCCCTTCAAAGATATTTTTGATCCATGGCGGAGGATCTTTTGGACATTTTTTTGCAAAGCGCTTTGGTCTAACTACGACGTTTTCGAAGCTTTTGAAACCTGAGGGTATTGCGATGACTCTCGGGTCAATGCTACAACTTCATTCTATAGTGTTGGAGCAGCTCAATTCGAAAGAAGTTTTTTGCGCGACTATCCTTCCGTCCGAATTGATGTCTATAGACGGAAAGAGGCTCACTCCAAATGGTGTTATGAGGGCTGTAACAACGATTAGTGCAGGATTGACCCCGATAACCTTTGGGTACGTGATGGTTGATAGAAGAGGCAGCCGGATAGTTTCGGGAGATGAAATTGCACTTGCCCTTGCTCGACGATTTCGCTCGAAAAAAGTAATCTTTGCTATGGATGTAGATGGGATTTATCCGAGCTCCAAGTTAGAGGGCGAAATTCTTCCGATGGTTTCTTCAAACCGAAAGATCGATTGGTTGCAGCGTGAATACGATGTAACTGGAGGGATAGGCGAAAAACTGAGAACAGGACTTCAGCTATCTAAGGCCGGAGCGGAAGTATTCTTTGTTAACGGTTCGAAGGAAAGTAGATTGAGTTCCATATTAAGGGGCCGAGATGACGTGATATGCACGAGGATTCTTCCGAAAAAGCATTTACAATGAACCGACTCTGAAAATAGTACTAACTCAATAATTGGCCGGCTCTCGCTTTGGAAATCAATTCTAGTACGACACAACTGACCGAACTTCTTTCGTCAAACAAGAAGTTACTCGACGGAATAATTCTTGACTTCTTGCCCACAAAGAGTAGTTCTCCAGAAATCCAAAGTCTTTACGAGATGATGCGAGATTATCCGAGCCGAGGGGGGAAAGGCATACGCGGTACTTTGTGTCTCTTGTGGTGTGAGCTCTTTTCAGGCGCGAAGCAAAAGGCTTTGATCACCGCATCATCACTAGAGTTATTCCAAAACTGGATACTGATCCATGATGATATCGAAGACCAGTCGGATCTTAGAAGAGGTCTGCCGTCACTTCACAAAAAGTACGGCGTGGAACTTTCAATCAACGCGGGTGATGCTCTTCACGGAAAAATGTGGGAGCTTTTATTATCCAACTGTGGGAATTTGGGTTCGGAACTTACTCTAGCGATCCTTTCCGAGTTTGCGAGGATGCTAAATGAGACCACCGAAGGTCAGCAGATAGAACTTGCCTGGACATCAGGAAACGACTGGGATATCAGAGAAGAGGACTATGCTTTGATGGTCACGAAGAAATCTGCATGGTACACCTGCATCTCACCCTCGAGGCTAGGAATAATTTTGTCGACAGCGGGTCATAAAGACGAAAATCTCGCGACCAAGAAACATTCAGAACTTCTTAAGACAGCAGTCGAGTTCGGGAGAAGCTTCGGAATCGCCTTCCAAATCATTGATGATGTCTTGAATCTAACAGCTGACGAATCAAAGTATGGAAAGGAAATCTTGGGAGATCTGTTCGAGGGAAAAAGAACTTTGATGTTGATTCATCTACTCAACTCACTCGAAGGAAAAAGAAAAACAAACGTCATCGAAAGTATTTCGAAACCTCGACAGAGTAAAACAACCTCAGAAATGAAAATTGTTTTTGAACTAATGAAAAGTTCCGGGTCAATCGATTACGCCAGAAAAGTAGCTGTGAATCATTCAAGACAAGCTATGAAATTATTCGAGGAAACTGTTTCCACACAATCGTCGATTCATCCGAGAATTTACCATCAAACGAAATCTCTACTCGAGTACCTGAGTTCTCGCGACTTCTGAATTTCTGACACACCTCGCAAAGGTTGGATACGAAATTGACTAACATTCCTGACGACCAAGAAATTACACGATTATCTAGAAAATTCGGTTTTCTGAACGCGCTGGAACATGATGGCAAAGCCAGTCTCGGCTCAGTCGTCGGAAGGATCCTGGCTGAGAATCTGGAGCTTAGAAAACAGGCGGATAAAATAAAAAAAATTGTGACAGGTGAACTGACCGAAATTAATCGTCTGTCAGAGGAAGAGCAAAGAATTGAATTCGAAAAAGAATTTCCCGGGGAACTTCAAAGACAATTAACAAAGAAAAAAGAAAATTCGAAAATGGCATCTGAAAAAAAGACGACTCTTCCTCCATTAGAGGACGCTGAGCTTGGACATGTCGTGACTAGATTTCCTCCCGAGCCAAACGGATACATGCATATTGGGCACGCTAAAGCCGCGATACTTGGTTCCGAGTACGCCAGGATGTATCAGGGTAAATTCATTGTTCGATTTGATGACACCAATCCCGCGGCGGAAAAAAAGGAGTACTATGACGCCTTTCTCGAATCCCTTAGATGGCTCGGTATAATTCCTGATCTAATTCGGAATGCATCGGATGATCTTCCCAAATTCTATGATCTTGCAAGAAATATGATCGTTTCTTCCAAGGCGTATGTGTGCAGCTGCACCCAACAATTGATGAGAGAAAGGCGCGCTTCTGGGCAAGCATGTGAGCACAGATCAAACACCAAAGAAACAAACCTATCATTTTGGGATGAAATGGTGGATGGAAAACTAGAGAATTCTACATTGAGGTTTGTCGGAGATATGAACAGTCTGAATACAACCATGCGGGATCCTGTTCTTTTTCGATTGGTTGAGGAAGCTCATCCATTGAGGGGAAACTCTTACCACGCATGGCCGACGTACGATTTCGATGGACCAGTCGAGGACAGTCTGGATGGAGTAACTCATGCCATGAGGAGCAAAGAATACGAGCTTAGAGACGAGCTCTACTACTCAATACTTGATTCACTGGATCTCAGAAAACCGAAAATCATCGAATTCTCAAGACTACAGCTCCAAAATACAACAGTTTCCAAGAGAAACTTGAAAAAACTAATTGAAGAAGGAAAAGTGCAAGGGTGGGACGATCCTCGTTTACCGACGATTTCGGGATTAAGACGTCGTGGCTTTCTTCCGGAGACGATGAGGGAATTCGTTCTGAGCATGGGATTGAGCAAAGTTGAATCTCAGCCGACTTGGGATCTGCTGGAAAGCATAAACAGGAAATTGCTTGATCCGATCGCCAAGAGATATTTTTTTGTTGAGAACCCGGTTGCACTTGAAGTAGAGAAATCCCCAATCGAAAAAGTCATGATGAGGCTCCATCCTGATTTTGACTACGGTACGAAAGTAATTGAAACCGAGGGCCAATTTCTAATCTCGAAAGCTGACGCGCGCCGTTTGAGCGTGGGTTCAAAATTCAGATTAATTGAAGCCTACAATGTTGAAGTACTATCAATTACCGAATCCGGGATTCATACGCGACGAATCGAAGGGGATAGCGGCGAGAAGATCCAGAAATTTCAGTGGGTCACTCCAAAGCAAAGTTTTCATCTGGAAGTCATCGTTACCGGCCCGCTCTTGATTAATGAAAATTACAATCCAGACAGCCTGACAGTTTCGAAGGGATTGGTCGAAACTTCTGCAACTGCTTTAGCTGCGGGAGAAATCTTTCAGCTAGTGAGATTCGGTTTTTGTCGGCTGGATTCTCCTGGTGTTGCCATTTTAGCACACAAATAAGCAGTAAATTTGAAGATTTTCAACTTGCCCCAAAAAACTCAGACCTAGAGCAACATTAGAGCTCTTCAGACTGAGCAACCCAATGATACTATTTATTAAAGGGGAAAAAGGGATTTCTCCGGGCGAAAAGTTAGATGAACCCTTTCAGAGAATATTTTGTTCAAGCTACTTTCAGCGCAGGGTCGGTTTGAAGTCATGACACGAGCTTATTTTGTAAAGTTCGATACTCCTAAAGAAATTTCGGATGCCGCATACGAGGCGTTACGCCAAGCGAAGCAAACAGGGAAAATAAGGAAAGGCACGAACGAAACTACCAAAGCAATAGAACGGGGAATTGCAAAACTGGTAATCATCGCAGAGGATGTAGAGCCACCAGAGGTCGTAGCGCATCTCCCCATCATTTGCGATGAAAGAAGTGTACCTTACGTTTTTGTTCCCACGCGGGCAAGTATGGGTCCTGCTCTTGGGATAGACGTGGGGGCTGCTTCTGCGTGTATCGTAGAGTCTGGAGATGCACAGCCGTTGATAGATCAGGTCGTTACCGAGATCTCAAAGTTAAAGGTCCCGGCTTCAGCCTAATCTAAATCATCATTCAAGAATTCGACTATTTGGGAAAGAAGTGGAACAATGAGCACAAGAGCGGAAGAACGCGTAACTCCAGCTGAAGTCATTCAGGTTGTTGGAAGGACTGGAGTTGCAGGCGAAATTACTCAGGTCCGCGTCAAGCTTCTGGAGGGACGCGACAGGGGAAGAATTCTAACGCGAAACGTGAAAGGACCGGTTCGTATGAGCGATGTCCTAATGCTCAGAGAAACTGAGCGAGAAGCCAGAAAAATCAAATAGATATTTGAAAAGGAGAATGGATTCTTGAAATGTCTTACAGCCCTAAACGATGTTCATTTTGCGGAAAGCCAATTCCACTTGGAACTGGCGTAATGTACATAAGAAATGACGCGGCAACATTTTGGTACTGCTCATCGAAGTGCCGGAAGAATGCTTCGGTGTTGAAGAGAGATCCCAGGAAACTGAAATGGGCCCGGCAGAGACCCAAGGCGGTTGCAAAATCTACGCGCCCCGTTCCGGTAATAACCACTGTTACTAAAGACAAGGCGTGATCCAGTGGATCAAACGCTTGTCGTCCTAAAGCCTGATGCGGTGCAGCGGGGGTTGATCGGAGAGATAGTCGGTCGCTTCGAAAAGAGGGGGTTCCGGATTAGGAAAATGAGGATGCTAACATTCGGACATGAAATTGCTGCTGACTTTTATTCTCCGCACGCAGGTAAGCCGTTTTTCTCTGATCTCGAACGATTCATTACATCCGGTCCGGTTGTTGGAATAGTACTCGAAGGAAACAACGCGGTCGAAGTGGTGCGAAATATGATCGGCAAAACAAAAAGTGATGAGGCGATCAGCGGCACGATAAGAGGCGATTATGCTCTTGGATACACCGACAACATAATCCACGCGTCAGATTCTGTTGATAGCTACATTCGAGAGTCGAAGATAGTGTTTCCTGAAAACCGATAATATCCGGTTTGGACATTAAGAGTTATATTTTTCATTTCCAGTAGATCTCTATCTCTAGCCTAGAAAAGGTCCGAAAGCGGTGATTTGTCCAGATGGAGCAAAAGTTGGAAATACGTTCTCCCGTAGTTGTAGTACTTGGACATGTTGACTCTGGTAAGACTTCTCTTTTAGATAAGATCCGAGGCACGGGAGTTCAAGCTCGCGAAGTTGGCGGGATTACCCAGCACATTGGAGCCAGTTTCTTCCCCGCCGAAACATTGAAGGAAATTTGCGGCCCCTTACTCCAGACAATCGGGGGAGGCGAAATCAAAGTCCCCGGTTTGCTAGTCATTGATACACCCGGGCACGAGATTTTCACCAATTTGCGTAATCGCGGAGGCTCGGCGGCAGACATTTCGATACTTGTTGTGGATGTGCAAAAGGGACTTGAAGTTCAGACCTTGGAAAGCCTCGAGATTCTAAGGTTGAGGAAAGTACCGTTCGTTGTTGCTCTAAACAAAGTTGATACCATTTCTGGATGGAAAAAGGGGACTTCCAGATTTATTACCCAATCGATCAAGAACCAACAAAAATCCGTGATTGATATCCTTGACGAAAAAATCTACACAGTTGTCGGCGGGCTGTCGAGGCTCGGGATCAACTCTGAAGCACTTTACCGCGTGAAAGATTTCAGAAAGGAAATCGCAATCGTCCCGATTAGCGCAAGGTCCGGGGAAGGGATTCCCGAACTGATTTCTGTTCTTGTTGGACTGACCCAAGTGTATATGCAAAAACGATTATCTATTTCCTCTTCTGCCGCGGCAAGGGGAATCGTTCTTGAGGTGAAACAGGAACCCGGGTTGGGCGAAACCGCCAACATCATCTTACTTGAGGGAAAGCTGAAGACGGGCGATCCGGTCGTTGTTGCGAAGAAGGAAGGGGCTGTTGTCACAAAAATCAAGGCGATCTTCATGCCTAAACCCCTGGATGAAATGAGAGACCCGAGGGACAAGTTTGCAAGCGTAAACTCGATTTCAGCGGCGGCAGGTGTCAAAATAATAACACCGGAACTAGAAGGAGTCTTGGCCGGTTCTCCGATTGTCGCACTCGATGAATCGCGTGCGGACGAAATCAAGGCCTCCGTCGAATCCGAAGTCAAGCAGGTTATGATCAACTCGGATGTCAATGGAATCATATTGAAGGCGGATACTTTGGGCTCTCTCGAGGCGATTGTCGAGATGCTGAAGTCAAGGGAGATTCCAATCAAAAGAGCAGACATTGGCCCGGTGTCACGCCACGATGTGGTTGAAGCCTCAGCCGTTCGAAAGAACGACAAGTACAAGGGAGTAATCCTGGGCTTCAACGTGAAAGTCCTCCCAGACGCTGAACAGGAGATTCAGGACAGCAGCGTCAAGACATTCTCGGAACAGATAATCTACAATCTCATTGATGGTTACCTCGCATGGGTGACTGAACAAAAGGAGACAGAGCAAAAAACTGGTATGGATGCTTTGACCCCTCTTTGCAAATTCCAGTTCTTGAAGGGCTTCTCTTTTCGTCGCAATGATCCTGCAGTGTTCGGAGTTGAAATCCTGGAAGGAAGACTCAAGCAAAAGAGTAACGTCATGAATGAAACTGGAAAGACGATTGGAGTTATTCATCAGATTCAGGATGAAGGAAAAACCGTGCCGATCGCGCAAAAGGGAAATCAGGTCGCTGTTTCGATAACCGGACCGACGATCGGAAGGCAGGTGAACGAGGGCGATATATTGTTCACATTACCATCTGAACAAGAGATCAGAACGATAAATGAAAAATATCTAACCCTCCTACCAGAGGAGGATCGTCACTTACTAAAGGAAATAATTTCAGTGCGCCGCAAAGTCTCTTCTATGTACGGTTACTAAGCAAAACAACGCTTATTAGCGAACAATCTAGATTGGTCAATTTACCGACGAAGTTATCCGCATGGCATCATTCAAAGTCGTAATAGCAGATCCGAAAAGTGGAAAGTCTCAATCTTTAGAAATCAAAGATCAGCAGGCACAACCATTGCTCGGAATGAGAATCGGGGAGGAAGTGGACGGATCATTACTAGGAGTCGAAGGTAAGGTTCGGATAACAGGTGGTAGCGATCGGGCTGGTTTTCCAATGCGCAGCGACGTGATGGGTGGCGTCAAAAAATATGTACTGATGACGCGCGGTACCGGTTTCAGGAAAGATGCCGGCGAAGGAAAGAAGAAAAGAAAACTTGTTCGCGGCAACACGATTACGGACGAAATTTATCAGATTAATGCCCTATCAATTTAGGTTCCCTGTTTTGAGATCTCCCGCGTGTGCGGAAGCTCTTATATTAGATTAAGGAGCAAGTCATCCTCTCCTAATGTCTACGGTTACTCAAACTGAAGTTAAGACTAGAAAAATTCCCAAACAACCAGAGGTCAATATCGGGACTTCCGGGCACGTCGATCATGGGAAAACAACTCTAGTCCAGGCCATCACAGGAGTTTGGACCAGCGCGCATAGTGAGGAATTGCGGAGAGGCATTACGATAAAGGTCGGTTACGCCGATGCTGCTTTTTACAAGTGTACCGGATGCGCCCCTCCAGATTGCTTTAGGACACAGCCTAATTGCGAAGGGTGTGGAGGCGAGCCGAACCTTCTTCGGGTAGTAAGTTTCGTGGACTGTCCTGGGCACGAGAGTCTGATGGCAAACATGCTGTCTGGTGCAGCTGTCATGGACGGATCAATCCTAGTCATCGCTTCGAACGAAAAAGTTCCACAGCCTCAGACCCGAGAGCACCTTCTCGCGCTTCAGATGTTGGGAATGAAGCACATCGTAATCGTTCAGAACAAGGTGGACTTGATTTCGGACGTCGAGGCGATTGAAAACCACAAGGCCATAAGAAATTTTGTTTCGGGAAGCGTGGCGGCCGATGCTCCGATTATTCCAGTTTCAGCGCAGCACGGTCTGAATATCGATGCCCTAATTGAGGCAATCGAAAAAACAATACCAACTCCGTCTCGCAGGGAAGACGCGCCCCCTCTGATGGAAGTCCTGAGATCTTTTGATGTTAATCATCCAGGCTTGGACGAATCTAAATTGATGGGGGGTGTTCTCGGCGGTACTTTGTTGCAGGGAAAGCTCGTGGAGGGAGATGAAATAGAGCTAAAGCCGGGGATCATTGAAGAAGGAAAGACAGAGGGTGAGCCTGTGATAACTCGGGTGACCTCGCTGATGACATCAGCGGGACACCAAAAGGAAGCACACTCAGGGGGCCTGATTGCGGTAGGGACCCAGCTGGATCCTTTCTTCACTAGGAGCGACTTACTCGTTGGTTCAGTGCTCGGGAAACCCAATAACCTTCCTCCAGTTTTCGAATCGCTTTCGATGGATGTGAAACTCTTTGAAACCGCCGTCGGAACTCAAGAGCTGGTCAAAGTGGACAAGGTTCGAATGAGCGAAATTCTCCGATTAAATGTTGGAACCGGAGTTACGGTGGGAAATGTTACTTCAACCAGAGAGGCAATAGTTGATTGCAAACTGAAAAAGCCTATCTGCGCTTCAAAGGGAAGCCGAGTCGCAATCAGCAGAAGAATCGGCGACCGATGGCGGTTAATCGGCGCAGGTACTGTAAGGTAAAGTTTCAGGATATTGTTATTGGCTAATGACAACTGTCTTATGCGATACTGATTTCTTGATCAAAATTACTAATGAGCCTCTCCCAGAACTTAAAATGTTCCTGGAAAATTCCGGTTTTGTTTTGGCCACCTTGCCGGCCGTGGAGAGGGAACTGAAAGGTCTTTCAAGGAGCGATAAACCATCGACGGCGAAAAAAGCAAAATTAGCGCTAGGTTCAATTGGTAAATTTGTCCGGGTTGAGGCGCTGGGAAACAAACATGGTTCTGACGCAGACACGCACCTCGTAGATTATCTGGAAAAATCGAATGCAGAAATCTTGATCGCAACATTGGACGGAAATCTCCTTTCAAAATTGGAAAGAAAGCGAATGCCCTATCTTACATTGCGAAGAGACCGGCCTTTTTTCCGGCCCTTTTCTAGAGCAACGTATTTAACGACAAAAAACGAATAGTACCTAGAAGGTTTTACCGCACGTTCCAAATTTCCGAGCTAGAGGACGTAATCCGTGTCCCACCAGCAAAGTTCGGCGCAAAGCTCGATGAAGTCGCGAGGGATATTTTGAAGGGGAAATACGAGAGCACCATAAACCCCGATCTTGGTTACATCATTTTGATTACTAACATTGCAGTCGATCCTACAGGAAAAATCATCCCTGGCGACGGCGCTACGTTTCACAAGGTAAATTTTGACGTTATGACGTTCTTTCCGAAGGTTCAGGAAATAGTCGAGGGCGAGGTTGTGGAAATAACTGATTTCGGAGCGTTCGTCCGAATCGGACCAACTGACGCTCTCCTCCACTTGTCTCAGATTACTGACGATTACCTGTCAAGCGATGTAAAGCAGGGAATGATTTTGGCCAGCCAGTCAAAGCGGATTCTAAAGGTTGGAAGTAAAGTCCGTGTCAGAATTACTGCCGTGAGCCTTCCCAGAGGCGCAGCTCTAGGAAAGATCGGAGTGACTTGCAGGCAACCGTTCTTGGGAGCTTGGGAATGGATTGAAGAGGATGTTGCAAAGGCCGAGAAAGGGATCGCAAAGAAGGCCGAATCAAAAGAAAAACCTGAGAAAATAGAAAAGAAGCCGGGCAAAAAGTGATAAGATTATGGCAAGAGAATTTGCATGCAGAAAATGTCGCACGCTTACATCTGGTAAAATTTGTCCGAATTGCCATAGCACCGAGTTGACCCCCGATTGGTCGGGGTTGATCGTCGTCGTGGATCCTGAAAAATCGACTGTCTCGAAGACCTTGAATGTGACAAAACCGGGACGTTACGCGTTAAAAGTTAGCTAGATCTTTAGAAAGCTTCTAACTTCGGTGGCCAATCTTGGGATTACCAGGAGTTGTCCCGATCAACTCTCACACCCGAGAAGAACTGAAGCACCCTTTAGGGCAATTGATACCCGACGAGAAAATCTCGAAAGAGTCCTTATCGAAATATTTTGCGAATAACGCTTTGATTACGGTATGCGTTGGCGATCGAACAACAGAAAGAGTACATGAATTCGGCCTCTCTCCCAGATTGGAGATAGTCGACTCGTTGGAACGGAGAATGTCTCGAAAGTTTCCAAAGTTGATAGAACCAACCAGAAGCGTCCTAAAAACAAAAAATCCGGCCGGTTCGATTAGTCAGGATGCACTGGGCAAGCTTGGAAAGAGCCTCGCATTAATCGATCTTTCTAATTCGTCGAAAATCAGAATCGAGGTCGAAGGGGAGGAAGATCTATTGGCCCTTCCGGTTGTCGCATTTTTCCCAGACACGACTATTACTTTCTACGGTCAACCCGGAGAAGGGATGGTTATCGTAGACTCAAGTGGAAAAGAAAGATCGAAGGCAATACTTGCCGAGATTGGCATCCTCTCCCTCATTTAGATGAGTCTCAATTTGCTAGATTGAAAAAAGACACACAAGCTTATCCTTTGATCTTGAACAGCAAACGATTAAATATCGTGCAGATATTAATTAGTCCTCTCAACGTCATAAGCAAGGTTTTCTTTTGTCTACAATAGAGATAGTGAACGATAATCAGAACAAACTACTTTCGAGACGCGAAATAGTTTTGAATTTCAAAGGCGGCAGCGGATTTATTACGAGAAAATCCGCAGTAGAAGCGATTTCGACGAGATTCGGGGTTCCAAAAGAGTCAGTTAGGATAATCAGCATGCAAGGAAAGTTCGGAATGCGTGACCTTGAAGCTCAAGTTTTCGTTTACAGCGACATGAAGCAGATCAAGAAACAGCTTCCTCCGTACCTCGAAATTCGAGAACTTCCCAAGGAAGAACGCAAGAAAGCGAGAGAAGCATTGAAACCGAAGCCAGCTCCACCCGGTGAAGCTGCCAAGAAAGCCTAAATTTTAGGAAGTCAATTGTAACAATAGGTTTGTCATAATGTCAGCTCAAAAGCAAGAAACTAAACCCCCAGAAGCACCAAAGCCGGCAGAGACTCCGGCGCCGGCCCCTGCAAAAGCCGCCGCTCCTGCAAAGAAGAAAGAGAGGAATGAGAGTCCGGTTTACAAGTTTTATCAAGTGAAAGGAGGCAAGGTTGAAAGACTGAGGAAAGAATGTCCGAGATGCGGGAGAGGTGTCTTTCTCGCAGAACACAAGGACCGCCTGACTTGTGGAAAATGCGGATATACGAGCTTTAAGAAAAAGTAGCTAATGGATCAAATCTCTCTTCACAGCGTTCAGGACGTTAGGCGCGATGAACGCTTGGAAGGGAGCTGTATATCTCAAGTCAGCAGTGTTTTCTAGGACAGAAGAGTCCTCGGCTCTGCTGAGATAGCCTTCGACGAATGAGTTCACAAGCTTTCTTGCCCGATCCTCCTTCAATGTGAATCTCACCGAGTAATAGATGAACTCCGCCACGTCCCAGGTCTTGTTTCCATCTGGACTTGCCTGCTCCAGGTCTACAAAGTAAATTTTCGAATCTGCATCGGAAAAGATTACGTTTGATGGTTTTGTATCACCCATGCAGTATTCATTGTTGTGCATTATCGCAAGATCTCTGCCAAACTGGTAAAGCGGGGCAATGTTCTCCGAGTTGCCGTTCAGAAACTCGGATTCTACTTTCGAGAGATCTCTACCGGGAACAAATCTCGTGACCGTCATCCATTGAGGGAGGAAAACCGCGATAACATCCGGAGTCGACAGCCCGAAGTTTCTTAACTCGTGTGACGCTCTGAATTCACGATACAACCTTTCGGTAGAGTTTGCAGTAAAGTTTGCATTCTTGAGAGACCATAAGCTTAGGACGCCCCACTTCATACCTTTCGCGTCCTTGAATCTCTTTACGGCTATTGTTACCTTATTTTCGTTCTTGTCCTCGATGGTGTAGAATCCTGCAGAGGTATAAAACTCGCCAGAAGAATTTTCTGTCACTTTTGCAACTCTGTTATCGATACCTAGATACTCTTCGAGATCATAGAGCCAATCTTTGCTCGATATGAACAACTTTCCCATTGGGAGACGCCATTCCTTCTTGGGATTTTGGATCTTGTCAGGCAGTTTGCCAGATTTTCGCGATCGAGAGATCTTCGATAGTACTTCTCTCCCAACTACATTTGGTCTAACTCTAGCTGCATACCCATGAACCGCATACTGCTTCAGACTCTTTGAAGTGAAAGACGCAGCAGCTTCAATTCTCGCCGAGAACCCCGCTCGAAAGTTTCTTGGAGAGATCCTTATCTCATTCAAATTTCGGTCAAAAGAAATTATCTTCTCCTGTTGCAATTGCTCAGCAGCAATCATAAAGCCCGAAAGTGAGTTTGCCAAGTTTCCATCGCAAAGATCGTCAGAATAGGTTTTGGAATAACTATAGACCACCGGCGGATAAATCGCGGCTCTTTTCTTCAGTTTCTGAAAAAGAAAGTACCTGAGTGGAAAAATGATTTCGGATGCAAATTCTCCGTAGCTGACATACGCTTGCGAAAGTCCTTCGAGAATAACTCTTTTCTTGTACTCTGTCTCCAGTTCTTTCAGGAACTCTGCACCTAAAGTTGGGAAATATGGATTCAAAAGTCGGCCGCTGACAAATTCTCCTAAGGTTGATTTTCGGCAATCATTTTCAAAGGACTTCGGATCGACGACCAGTACAGAGCAATCGACTTCACCCTTCAGATAATAGTACTTTATTTTTTGGTGGAAGGGTTTCTTTACAAGGATCAAATCGTAATCGCTGTCGGCATTCGCATAACCTGCGATTTGAGAACCGTATGCACATGCAGCAATTACGTCTTTGTTCCCAGTAAGAGACTCAATGGTTTTTGAAACTGAGGCAACCTCAGAAGAAGATAGATTACGCATCCAAGCAAGCCTCTATACGGATAAAACGTGACAAATGGTGTTGCAGACTAAATTATCAAAGCGAGAGATTCCTAATATGCTTTGTATTCGGAAAATATCATTCTTCTAGTTCAGTTCGGAGACTATTTTCACCGCATTGGGATCGAATCTTGACCTGAGAACCGATTCCATAGATAATTTCACCTGATTTCGGGCCATCGGAATTCTGGCCATCGGAAGACCTTTCTCTATCCAATTTATTCTGCACTTCTCGTTGAGCTTTTCGTCGCTCAACCCTTTCGACAAAGTCTTTTTCAGATCCTTAACGATTTTCTTGTCCTTGAAAATTCTTGAAGGTTCGACTCCCCTCGCCGAATCCGCAAACTCTTCTTCATAGATGGAATCAGTGGTTAATTGCGTGGACAATAGTCCCTTTGAAAAATTTCGGACCAATTCTAGATAGTGCAAGAATTCATGCCCGAGAACGAGTTTCATTGTAGATTTCGTTGAATAAAGAAGTAAAGGTGCGGTGAGTTGAACAACAATTTCCACCATGCCTTGTTTGTCTACGGGAATCGTCCTCGCGTATAGGACCCCCATCCCATCGATGTTGTCTTGCGAAACAGTTACGGTAAGTACCGGCTCAATGTAATACGCCGGGTAGCGCAAACCCGATAATTTTTCAATTTCAGAAACTCCCGAAAGTACGTTCTTCATCTTAAGGGCGATTCTTTTCTTCAACTTCGTCGGGAGAAGATCAGTGTTCTCGACTTTGAAGAGAGCGTCCAGGACATCAACACCTTTTGCGCGCAAGGTGAGAGCATTTCGAATACTAAAGTTATTCCGCTGCAAATAAACCCGAATTCAATCTTGAAATTGATGATTTTTGATTTGGGAAAGTATGGAGATGTTTCTTGAAAAGTGAGGAGACATATTCATCAATCAAATCCGGCCCGAGAAATGAGGCGCGATTTTTCTCTTGAGTACGCAAGAAAACTTTTTCGGGAAAGAAATTAGACTATCCCGATCAGAGTCGAAATTTCTTTTCTTGCCGCAGCGCCTAACTGCCTGGCTGCAATTTCGGGAGTAACCGGATTGATATACACTCCACTTCCCTGCTCCAGACCGGCCCATTTTATCACTTGGGGATAAACCTCAATATGCCAATGAATCTGCTTTGTCGTCTTTTTTTCGGAGGAAACATGGAATGCGATGTTGTACGATGGACTTTTCAACACCGAATCGAGACCTCCCAAAGTAGATCTAAGCATCGTCGCCATATCTTGTATCTCCTTCTGCGAGACCTTCAAGAATGATGTTTCGTGCCTTTTCGGAAAGATCCAGAACTCGTATGCGTGTGCCGAGGCCCAAGGAGCGAACGCAACGAAATTGTCAGTCGAAAGAATCAATCTGGGGCCGCTTGATTCAAGGTTGACGACCTTGCACATTGGGCAAACCCCCAGCTCAGACATTGAATCGTGAACAGATTCGGCTTCTTCCTCTATCATAGGGGGAAGTTTTGTTAATGTGAGAGTCTGAAGGTGAGGATGAGACAACGAAGCGCCGGCTTCGTAGCCGTTATTTACGAATACTGAAACGTAACCCACGGTTTTTTTCGAATATAACCACCTAACTCTATCCTGTAAGGTCGCCAAGACATCTACCCACTGCTCTTGAGGCAAAGTACTGAACTTGGCATAGTGGTCGGGGCTAACAACCATCACGTGATGATAGCCAAAGGCGGGTTCGCCTTGGAGGGGATAATCGCTGTACTTTGGTTCTGAATCAGGCGAGACTGCGGGAAAGCTGTTCGGAAAATATCGCACGGACCAATCATGAACTCTTTCACTATCGGAATCTGCGAGTTTTAGCAAAGTGTTTTCTTTTGAAACGAGTACTAAATCTGCTGGTGGAGTCATTTCCTCGTTGCCCGGACAAAACGGACAGTGGTCTCGATCGACAGAATGATTGCGAATCGGAGGCTCGTATTCTAATGGTCTGTTGCTTCTTTCCTCAGATACTAAGACGAGCTTTCTCGTAAAGTAATCTTTTCTTAGTTCGGGCATCCGCTCAGGAGCAGGTCAACGACGGTATTAGAATGATTCCCTCAATTCAGCTACGAAACCGATTCAATTCCGGTTAACGTTCAGCTACTGATAGACTTAATCAGAAGCTGGAAGTTTCTTCAGCCATGCAGATCTTACAATTGGAATTCTTGATTTGAGGCTCTACCTCAAAATGAAGATCGCACATGTACCCCGAACGCATCACGTAATCACAAATTTCCTTGATCATGTTCGCTACCTGGATCCGATTGAGCTTCTTTTCTGCTATCCCATCCGCGATAACTTCAGTCATGTTTTTCACATCGTCCCGATGATCGAAATCAATTGCTCGGCCCCTCTTTTCCCAGAAGTACTTTGAAACGGCTGGCTGAGTAATTCCCAGCGCTGCCGCGATTTGGGACTGTGTGAAGTTCTTCTCTATGAGACCACGCGAGATCATTCCCCTTATTGCTGGGATCACAGATTTGGAGGCAATTTCGTAAGGAGTCTGCATTCAACCAGGTCCCAAAAATTCCTAGACGGAAGTAGGAAACAAGCCTTCGTGATATTTAAATCTATTAAACGTGCGGGGAACTTTCTTGGCACGTATTAATTCTATCGAAGCTAGATAGATGGACCTCCTTGCCAGAATTAATTTTCCTATATCATTTCTTCATCTTATTTTTTCTTCAATCAATAATGGTCTATCAAATCTTGAAAAAATTACATGATTTTTCCATTTTTTTAGTAAGCCATGCTTATATAATAAAAAATACCTGTAAAGTTAACAATTACTAGTTTATTCTTTTCCCGACTCGTGCCTTCCCGAGGCGCATAAAATTATGGCAACCAAATTAGAACAAGAATCAGAACTTCAATCCGCCGTCAAAAACGACATTACGATTATGATTGGCGGTCAGGGTGGCGACGGAACATTGACTGTAGTGAACCTTCTAGGCAGAGTCTTCCGGGATTTGGGTCTCAACATCTATGACGCTAGAAATGTCCTTTCACGCATAAGGGGTGGACCCGCCGACGGTGTCATCCGAGGATCAACTCGAGATATTTATTGCATCGGGGATTCTGTGGACATTCTTGTCGCATTCGACGAGGAGGCTGTTCAGGCTGGTCTTCTTGAGCTCTCGGAAACTCCGATAATAATTTTCGACAGTTCGAAGGGCCAATTGTCTGAGAAATTCAAGAAACCGGGATTTTCCGTTTACCAAGCACCGCTGGGGAACATGGCAGCGTCCGAACTGCGTAGAAATATTTTCAAAAATACAATTGCATTTGCTATTCTCGGAAGACTCATTGGTTTAGAGGATGCTCTTTTGATCAAGGTTCTGAACTCTAGGTATGCAAGGCGGGGGAAGGAAGCTCTGGATTCAAACCTAAAGGCTCTCCAAATGGGATTTGAGTTCGCGACAAAAAACATTCCAGGGAGCAGATATTCGCTCGCGCATGGTGATAATTCGCAACGAATTCTCTCGACGGGAAATGAAGCAGCCGCATTCGGTTTTCTAGTTAGCGGCGGGAGATTTTTCATTGGTTATCCAATCACCCCTGCTACTGATATTATGGAATGGTTGACCCCTCGATTGCCTAAATTCGGGGGCGTTGTAAAGCAGGCAGAGGATGAGCTCGCCGTGATCAACATGGGGATCGGTGCTGCTTACGCCGGGGCGAGGGTCATGGTTGCAACTTCTGGACCGGGGCAATCACTCATGACAGAGGGGGTCGGACATGCGGGAGAAGCTGAAGTCCCGATTGTCGTCGCCCAGTGCCAGAGAGTCGGACCTAGCACAGGGGAACCCACAAAGAATGAACAGTCTGATGTTAATCATGTAGTCTATTCTTCTCACGGCGAGTTTCCAAGGCTCGTCGTCGCACCTGGTACAGCAGACGAGTGTTTTTTCATGACATCTGAGGCAATGAATCTAGCAGAAAAATATCAGCTGCCTGTTTTTCTTCTTTTGGATCAAGCGCTGTGTCAGAATAGTGCTAGCATAGAACCGTTTGATTTGAGCAAGATCATAATCGATCGAGGAAAACTGGTTAATGAGGAGCAGCTTGGAAAACTATCAGCTTACAAGAGGTACGAGTTTACCGAGGACGGCATATCTTTCAGGTCAATTCCTTCTCAGGAAGGGGGCGAATCGCAGGTCACTGGAAACGAGCATAATGAATTCGGTTCTGTATCTACTGACAAGACAAACAGGCTTCGAATGATGCGCAAGAGAATGATGAAACTGGAACTTGCAAAGAAAGATCTTCCAAAGGGAAGAACCTTTGGACCCAAAAGCGCAAAGATCGGGATAATTGGGTTCGGCTCGACCTACGGCCCGATTATCGAGGCCATGCAACAGCTAGCCGAAAAGAGTATCGACGTCAGATTCCATCAAATTAGAACGATCTGGCCGATCCTTGAGGATGATCTCCAAGAATTTGTCGATCAATTGGATTATGTGTTTGTCGTAGAAAATAACTACCAGGGACAACTCGCTACTCTGATCAAGAATTACATCAATCATCCAGAAAAAATTCAGAGCATTACAAAATTCGACGGCTCCTCTTTCAAGCCGAAAGAGGTTGCGGGCTCGATACTCTCTTCCATTTCGTCAAAGGCGATTGCGTAGATGACAAAAACTGTCCCAATTTCTACCCCCATATGGTGTCCCGGATGCGGTGATTTCGGTGTTCTTGCTTCTTTGAAAAAGGCGCTAGCAGAACTATCGATTAAACCGAAAGACACGGTCGTAGTTGGCGGTATTGGTTGTTCTGGTTCGATCCATAACAATCTGGAGTGTTACGGAATTCATTCGCTGCATGGTCGACTGTTGCCGACCGCAACAGGAGTAAAGCTCGCGAATCCAAACTTGACTGTAATCGCCGCTGGTGGAGATGGAGATGGTTATGCAATCGGAGCTGGTCATTTCATCCACGCGATGAAAAAGAATCCCAGCATTGTTTACATCGTTATGCAGAACGGGACATACGGTCTAACGAAGGGCCAGCCGTCGCCCACTGCTGTTCCCGGGTACGAGGGAAATGTGGAGCCTCCTTTTGACGCGGTAATGACCGCACTTTCAATTCAGAATACTACTTTCATTGCGAGAGGGTTCACCGGAAATCAAGCGCAGCTCACTGGATTGTTAAAGAAGGGAATCGAGCATGCCAACGCGCTGCGCGGTTTCGCTTTCGTGGAAATACTCAGCCCATGCGTGACATACAACGACACGTACAAAGAGTGGCGAGAGCAGGCTTACAACCTTGACGCGGAAAGCAGTTACTCATCAAAAAGTCGCGTCGCCGCTTTTTCGCGATGCTCTGAACTTTTAGCGGGGGGAAAGATTCCAACTGGCTTGATTTTTACCGGCGAATCAAAGTCTCTTGAAACGAACACTCTGACAAGCCCAGCTCCTATGGCCTTACAAGACCTACGATTGGAAACAAACCTTCCAAAATACGAAGAACTTCTGAAGGACTTCCGCTAGAGTCTTAAGCCGGAACCTACCCTTCTTTTCTGTTTTTCGCGCGGGATATCATTAAGATGGCAACGAAGGAACAAATGCTCTCAAAGCTACGGGAAGTTGTAGATCCTGAGATCGGCCTGAATATCGTGGATCTAGGAATGGTGAGAGGGCTCGAGATAAATGGACCCAGCGTGAACGTTGACATTGCCCTAACTGTGAAGGGATGCCCGCTCGCATCGACAATTGAGACTGACGTCAACAGAGTGCTCACCTCATTGCCGGATGTCTCGAAAGTTTCGGTAAAAATGAGTTCGATGACCAAAGAAGAAGTCAGCGACCTTTCCTTGCGGCTTCAAAAAATGAAGTCTGAACAAAAATCGCCGGGTAAGGCGCCAGGGATGAGTGCCGGCATCGACAAACTCGACAAGAAGGGAATCCAACACATCATCGCGGTAATGTCCGGTAAAGGTGGGGTGGGAAAATCCTACGTGACTGCCGTCATCGCGACTGAACTCCGAAGACAGGGATACGAGGTTGGAATTTTGGATGCAGATATTACGGGCCCTAGCATTGCGAAGATATTCGGATTGTCTGGAAAGCCTCTCGCTGATGAAATTGGGGTAGCTCCAAAGATAACAGAAACCGGAATCAAAGTAATCTCGATGAACCTACTACTTGACACTCCTGACACCCCGGTCATCTGGAGGGGGCCAATAATTAATGGGGTTATTCGACAATTATTCAACGATGTAAACTGGGGCGACCTGCATTTCTTGCTGGTTGACCTGCCTCCTGGCACTGGAGATGCTCCCCTCACGGTGTTTCAATCGCTCCCGGTTGAGACGGTTGTCATCGTAACCACGCCCCAGGATCTCTCTATGTTGATAGTGAGAAAGTCGATCAACATGACGAAGCAAATGAATGTACCGATTGCAGGAATCGTGGAAAACATGAGCTACATGAAGTGTCCTCATTGTGGAGATGAAATTCACATGTTTCAGGATTCTGGAATCGAAAGAGCTTCAACCTCGTTAAACGTCAACTTTCTAGGTAAGCTACCATTCGATCCAGAAGTCAACAAGCTTGCAGATCAGGGAAAAATCGATCGCTACACTTCGGAACCCACTGCACAACTGGTTAGAAAAATCAGAAATGAGATAACTCAACTATCAGGTATCACGGCTAAACCCATCGCGTGGAAAAGATCCAGCGAGCCCAGCTCTTAATTGCTGAAGAAATCTGCGTGTCTTTTTCCATCTTCTTACATTTCATACATGAAGTGGAACAAGCGTAGTCGTTCCTTATTCACGATACAGATTCGTAGTTATGATGCATGGCTCCAAAACCTTAATCAATTCAACCATATAGCTCAATTCGCGAACGGAAATAATTCGTCAACAGGATAAAGACAATTCTTATTCAATCCATTCTCCCAACGTACGCGACGGAACTTCCGGGACCAAGAGAACTTTCCAAATGTCGGAACTAGTCTCGAATGTGGACTCGAACAAACTAATCTATCCACGGGGGATTTTGTCAACCATTTCTGAAGCAGACGACGACCTGCCGCCCGTAAAAAGGATTGAGCTTTTCGCGAAGGACGAAAAAGACACCTACGGAATACTTCGAACGATGTTTGTGGCTTTGAGCTCGGAAAAATCGATTCTCCAAATGGCAACGGCGTCAGATGGCATCATTCAGGTCAGGGCAATATCAGAAAAATCGGACAAAAGTCGAAGGATTTGTGAGGACAAACTACTCGTTAAACGTACTGAGGATTCTCCTGAAAAGATAAGACCATCAGTGAGGATTAATGCACCCAACATTATCATTTCAGCCCGATGGCGCGAAAGAATGAATCTTGAATTAAAAGACAGATTGATCGTTTCGAACCCCATCGAGGAGTTCGTAGTTCCGCCCCCGAATCTATGAAAAATTATTTCTGTGGTCTCTAGCGCTTAGCTAAAATTGGAAAGTGCTCTAACCAGTCCTGATTGGGTCAAGTATAGCCTATCGTCGACCCGAACAACGTACCCCCGGTCCTCCAGACTCTTAATGTCATCATCAAGCAATTGGTTCTTCAGTCTCTCTGAATTGTTGAGAATTTTCCTGCTGACCGCCTTATCCTCATCCAAGGCGCCCATATTGGAAAGCATTGTGATGATTTCTTCGCTCAAGTCAAAAAACTACCCCAAATCGGAACTGCAGTCTTTGTAGAGAGCTTTGTGCTGGCATATTAACCAAATGCTTCATAGTTCCGAAGGTAATCAGCTTGGAAGATCAAGAGCTTGTCGGTATGCCTGGAGAGTTTGCTTCGATACTGACTCCCATGAGAAACGGATTCCTATATCTTTCTTGGCATTTTCGATCAACCTTCGAGTGTTCTGAGGATCAGATAGAATTCTGGAAATGCCCCAAGATATCGACGAGCTGTCTCTTGGAAATATGAGCAATCCATTCTCTTCGTGCTTGATGATTTCAGCTAGCCCGTCGATGTTGCTTGCAACAACCGGTAATCCTGCCGCCATCGCTTCCAAAGCAACAACTCCAAAGGGCTCGTAGACGGAAGGAATCACCATGACATCCGAACTCAACATGAGTTCCGATAGATCATTATCACTCAAGTATCCTACAAAACGAATCTTGGAAGCAACCCCAGAGTTCGAGGCGACTACCTCAAGCTCACCTCTTTGATATCCATCTCCGACAAGGAGTAGTTTCACATCAAAAAATCTTGAGACATATGGGATCGCGCGGATCAAATATTCGCACCCTTTTTGGTGGGTAAGGCGACCCACAAACAAAATGAGCTTTTCGCCGGGGAAAACACTGTGCCTTTGTCTTACTCGTTCCCTGTTCGGATGAATTCCCCCGAATTTATCCGGGTCTATTCCGATTGGTATAACTCGGATCTTTTTCTCAGGAAGCTGAAACTGATTCCTTGCGTCGATTTTCATCGACTCACTACAAACAATAACAACTGAGGACTCGTATGTTATCCACCATTCCAGGCTGTCAACCATTTTACTTTCTGGGGTGTTTACACCGCTGCTCCGTCTGAATTCGAGCGAATGCAGAGTCGAGACCATGGTAGTTCCCAAGAAAGTCTTGATTTCGGCGCCGCTTGGAAGTACGAGCCAATCGTGTACGTGGACAATATCGAACGCACCGGTCTCTCTTGCCAATCTGCCCGCCCGCTTGGAAAAGTAATGATTCATCATCATTACCCAAGTCTGGAAAGTTGGAGTGGGAGTTTCTATGCGAACCCTGTGCACGAATACTCCCTTGTCGTTGTCTTCAAACGCTGAACCTGGCATTTCATTCGTGATCACGTGCACTTCGTGACCCAATTCGGTCAGCGAACGCGATAGTCCCTCGACCACTCTCGAAATCCCTCCTACTATTCTGGGTGGGTACTCCCA